>JAFZKQ010000107.1 GCA_017553575.1 Paludibacteraceae bacterium | reverse complement strand
TTTGTTTGTAAGTATTATTGTGATAGTAAGTTACGATTGTTTGGAACTATTTTACTGATTTGTTAAAATATATTAACCAATTTGCATTGTAAAAAAATAAGTTTTTAATTCGCTTAAAATAAAACTATCAATCATTTCTATCGTGAATGTGTGATTGTAAAATGATAGATAACGAATAGATGATGCCTTGTAATTCTTAGGGAAACAATAATTTGATCTATAAAATCATCGTTGCTTAGTCCCTTTGCGTCTATTTTGTAATCTTGTACTAAAAGTTCAAACTTTGAAATTCACATGATAAAGAAGATTTTGAAATTCTATGCCGACAAAATGGATCAATATGTCTCTCGATCTCATCCGCAACAAGAAGGATGTGTCGAAGTTGGGTTCATTGGAAACAGTGTGGAAGCTCGCCCAAACAAAATTAGATTCTTTCTCTTCTCTGCGGAACGCGAGCCTACTCCAAATGCAAATGCCATGAAGATGTCAGGGACGACGAATGGTTCGGGCTATCCGGATTTGGCCATGAACTTGAATGTTTTGATCGCTGCTATATTCGAAGAGAAGAAATACTCTGAATCCTTGTCCTTCTTTAGTGAGGCGTTGGCTTTTATCCAGTCGTGTCCGGTCTTTACGGTGGAGGGGGTGCGTTATACGGTGGAGGTGGTCTCGTTGGGATTGTCTGAGACCAACAATATGTGGTCTTGTTTGGGGTCACAATGTTTCCCTTCCGTCATGTGCAAGATTAGAAGATTGTTGATCAGTAGTGGTACTATCTCTAAAGTCGCTCCTGTCAACAAGGGTTATCAACTTGATAATTAAGAGATGCCTTCGTTTCGTGAACTTTTGGTAATTCGAGTGGAACACGAATATTTTGAAAACTATTTTTCGGAATATTTCGAAATGGTTCCAACGGAGGAAACCCAAAACCTCATGCGTAGAAGGGGGATAGTCTTGAAGTCACAAGCTTATAATCTCTTCTCTTTCCTTGCAGAGGAGGATTCGTTTGGTTTCTTTGACGATGATAGGTTGAGGCTGGAATTTCGGCTGAAGGATCCCAACTTCTTTTTGTATACGGATATGGCTGATTTTGATATGCTTAGCCAATATACGTTATGTTGTATGTCGGGTCTTGTCGAAGTTGTCGATTCACTTAATAGAGAAAGTCGAAAGCGACATGGCGGTGCGCTCTTCTACATCGAAATTCCTCTCTCTGAGAGTTATCAGGAGGCGGTGGTTTTGAAGTTTAGGTCTAAGACCATGAAGTGGGGATATATGCTTATTTCTAATACTGGCAAAAGCGATTTTCAATCCTACCTCATTGAAAGCAATGATGAGTCGGTCCATTTCCTAAAGCCTGAGTCTGTTGATATTCCTTGGCAATCAGGAGAAAAGGGTGGTTTGGTCGTCTCATCGGAAAAGATTCCTTTGCGGGCGCGGAATGACCAACGGATGACTTTGTATACTGTGGATGCTCAACGTCCAAATTATAGGCGTGTCGTCCAGAAAAACATCGAGCCGCCCGTCATTGGTGAGGTCTTGTTTAAAAATCTGACTAAGGATATGGTGATTAGTCTGTTATATATCTAATTTTTTAGTTCTAACTATAAGTAATTTTTAAAAAAGTCTAATTTATGGGTACAATGAAAACCCCTGGAGTTTATGTTGTAGAAAAGAATGCTTTCGGCAATTCTACGGTCGAAGTGGCTACAGCAGTTCCAGCCTTTATCGGTTACACGGAAAAGGCAGCAAACGGAAACGTTTCGTTATTGAAAAAGCCATTCAGAATCTCTTCGATGGCTGAGTTTAGATCCTATTTTGGCGGGGCACCGATTGCCAAATTTACAATCGCCGAGGCTACTGATGCCGATGAAAATCCATTGGTGTGCGGTTCCAAAAAGGTGGTTGTGAATCGTGCCGGTGAGAAATATCTGCTCTATTATCAAATGCAGATGTTCTTCGCCAACGGCGGTGGTGCTTGCTACATCGTCTCTGTCGGTGGTTACAACGACGGGATTGATGCTGAAAAAATGAAAGAGGGAATTACGGCTCTCTTGAAGGAGCAGGAACCTACTATGGTGCTTTGTCCTGAGGCTGTCTCCTTGAAGGATTCAGGAGCATGTGCTTCCGTGCAGACCTCCATTTTGGAACATTGTGGGTTCAAGATGAAAAATCGTATCGCTATCCTTGATGTCTTCGATGGATACAAGGATCGGAATGATCCTTCCGGCAATGTGATTGACGATTTCCGGGAGAAGATCGGAAGCAATCATTTGGATTTCGCGGCAGCCTACTATCCTTGGGTGAATGCCTCGATTGTCCAAGATCGGGATTTGAGTTTCGAGAATCTTGACGAGGCAAGCTTGAAAGATTTGCTGAAGGAGGAGTTGGAGGGTAAGCCAGAAGCAGCAAAGACGGCTCTCTCTGCCTTGTATGAGGAGGATTTCTCCCAGTTGGACGAGACGGGTAAGGTGACGATGCACAAGACGTTGAACCAAGTTAGCCCTATTTATCAATCGCTTATCGCTGAAATGTGTCGTCAACTCAATCTTTTGGCGCCTTCTGCAGCAATGGCCGGTGTCTATACGATGGTCGATAATTCAAGAGGTGTTTGGAAGGCTCCAGCCAACCTTTCGCTTAACTCGGTCATCTCTCCTGCGGTCAATTTGACCAACGAGGAACAGGAGGATTTGAACGTTCCTTTGAACGGTAAGGCATTGAATGCCATTCGTTTCTTTGTCGGCGATGGTGTCAAGGTTTGGGGCGCGCGTACGTTGGACGGAAACTCCCTCGATTGGCGATATGTGAATGTGCGTCGTACGATGATTATGTTGGAGGAGTCTATCAAGAACGCAGCCAAAGCATACGTCTTCGAGCCTAATGAATTCAACACTTGGCTGAATGTCCGCACCATGATTCAAAACTTCTTGAATGGCATCTGGAAAAGAGGTGGTCTGGCGGGTTCTACGCCTGAGGAGGCCTACGACGTGCATGTTGGCTTGGGCGATACCATGACTTCCGAGGATGTGTTGGAAGGCATCATGAGAGTTTCGGTGCAGGTGGCTATCACGCGTCCGGCTGAGTTTATTGAAATCACGTTCCAGCAGAAGATGCAGGAGTCTTAATTTATAAATCATTACAATATTTTTTGAATATAAAGTAATCAAGATATGGCAGGAGAAGTTCAAGATAACGTGTGGCCATTGCCAGCGTTTTATTTCAAGGTTGAAATTGATGATTTAGGAGAAATCGCTTGTAAGGAGGTCTCTGGATTGAATGCGGAGGCACAGACCATTGAGTACAGGCATGGAAATAATCCAGAGTTCTCGACTATTAAGATGCCCGGACTCAAGAAGAATAATGATGTTGAGTTGAAAAAGGGTGTTTTTGTCCATGATAATAAGTTCTTTAAATGGTTCAGTGAGATTAAGTTGAACACGATTAAGAGGCGTGGTGTGACGATAAGCCTTTTGGACGAGAGTGGAAAGGCCACGATGGTTTGGAAGTTGAAGAATGCTTGGCCATCCAAGGTGACAGGCGTTACGCTCAAGTCGGATGGCAACGAGGCTGCTGTTGAGGGAATTACGTTGGTTCATGAAGGAATCACTGTTGAGAACGCTTAATTTTTGATGTATGCCAGAAGATTTGTGGTCACTCCCAGTTGTTTTCTATTTCGATGTGCAGATTGCAGGCATGAGCCTTCCTTTTACTGAAGTTTCAGGATTGACTCAATCTATTGAGATTGAGCATATTCAGGAGGGTGGTGGCTCTGGATACGATCTTCCCAAAAAGGTTTCGTCAGGTAAAATTGTCCTAAAACGGGCAATCAATCCAGACAATAAGGATGTTTTTGATAAATGGCTCGAGCAAACATTTTCAGGAACTGGAAAGCTGAGTCCTAGAAATTTGAAGATTTCCTTAATGGATCATAAAGGGTTAAAACAGTGCATGTGGTCTGTAATTGAAGCTTATCCAGTCAAATGGGATGTGGGAAAGTTTGATGCAAAAGAGAATGGAATTGCAATGGAAACCACAGAGTTGGTATGTCATGAAATAAAAAGATCTTGGTAATGCCCATTGTTATTAAAGAGATAATTGTGAAGACCACTGTAGAGTCTGCTCCGCAGTGGTCTGAGCAATTAGAAGAGATTGTGAATGAGGTCAAGCAGCAAGTGCTAAACGACCTTGAGTTGAAATACGGAATAGAGACGAACCTTTCTTCAGAGTGGAAAGCCATAAACGACAGGTAGATTTGATGCCTCTAGTTTGTGAAGTCTTTGTGCCGTCTCTGTTGTGGAGTTTAAAACGGTGAATTTATAGAACACGCTTTATGTCTGGTGCTTTAAAGAAACTGGAGATTGTCTCTTATACGGACGACAAGTTCAATACGGAGCAAGGTCGATTCTCCATGATGGTGAATCCTGCCGAGTATTCGGAGAAGAGTGAGATTAAGTATAATGAACGACAGAGTGTGGGGGAACATTCGCCCACATTTAAGGGCTTTGGTGGAAAATACTTTTCTCTGAAATTTATTCTGGATAATACGGGGGCCATTAAGGATTCTCTTCCTATCGACGATTGTATCAAGCAGCTCGAAATGGTTACGGAGAAATATGTGGGTTCGACTCATCAAACTCCTTTCCTGAAAATTGTTTGGGGAACGCTGAACTTTAAAGGTCGCCTTAAAAGTAAGGACGTCAAATACATATTGTTTAGTGGTGAAGGTGAACCGATTCGGGCGGAGGTTACGCTGAAGATATCTTTGTATATCGACGTGGTGACGGATGAAAAGGAGAAGAACTCAAGTTCTCCCGACCTTTCTCATCTTTTCACGATTAAGGCGGGTGATACTTTGCCCAAACTCTGCATGGAGGTATATGGCTCTATTGGATATGTGGCGGAAGTTGCACGCGTGAATGGGTTGTCCGGATTTCGGAATCTTCCTCCTGGTACGAAGTTGCTCTTCCCTCCTTTGTCCGATAAAAACTAAAAATTAAAAACGGTGAATTTTATAGAATGCATTAATAGAAAACATGGATTCAACAATTAAAAATTTGGGTAAGCCGGTCACGTACGAAGTTCGTAGCAATGGGATTGCCTTGAGTCAGGAACTCCGTTATCGACAGATAAGGGTTGTCCATGAGGTCAATCGCATAGGGAGCGCCGAGATTCAACTCTATTGTGGCGATATGTCTAAAGCGGATGTCCCGGAGAGTGCGGCTTCCTATTTTGTTCCTGGGGCGGAGATTTCGATTCTTTTGGGTTTCTCGTCTGAGAACAAAGAGGTCTTCAGCGGAATTGTCACCTCGCAACGTATTCGTATGTCGGATGATTTGACCGAACCCATGTTACTTATCGTCTCTTGTAAGAGTCATGCCGTCAAGGCGACAATTCAGCGGCGGAACAAAGTTTTTTTGAAGAAGTCGGATTCGGAAATCATTGCGGAGGTGCTGCAGGAGGATGGGCTGACGGTCAAATCTGATGCTACGCAGGTTATGCACGACCAGATGTTGCAGTATTATTGCACGGATTGGGATTTTGCCCTTTCGCGGGCGGACGCTTCGGGGCTCTTGCTGACGACCAAAGGAAGTACGGTGGAGGCGGTTGCTCCTGATTTCTCTAAGAAGGAGGTGGTGACGGTCAAGTTCGGTCATGACATGCTCTCTTTTGATGCGGAGTTGATGGCGGAGAACCAGCGTGCTTCTGCCCAATGCGTGGGTTGGAGTCCGAAGGATCAGAAGTTGGTTGTCTCGGATGTGAAAGCTCCAAAGGTAAATGAGCAGGGAAACATCTCTTTGGCTGATTTGTCCAAGTCCGTGGGCTCTCAGAAACTTTGCTTGCAAAGCGATGCTTGCGGTGACAGTGCCGTTCTTCGTGCATGGGGCACTTCTCAACTGATGCGATCGGAGTTGGCGAGGTATCGGGGCAAGTTCTCGTTCTGTGGCTGTGCCGATGTGGCGCCTTGTAGCATGGTGAAACTGGAGGGCATGGGCGACCGTTTCAATGGAAAGGTCTTTGTCGGTAGTGTGACACACATCTACCGGCCAGGATCTTGGATTACTGAAGTGGGAATGGGAGTTTCTCCTCTCAATATCACGCAAAAAACTGATGTGATGTCTCCTGTTGCTTCTGGTTTTATGCCTGGCATTGACGGTCTTCATATCGGGGTGGTTCGGAAGTTGAGTGGGGATCCTGCTTCCGGTTTTCGTGTGCAGGTGAAGATCCCTTTGATGAACAATGGCGAGAGTTGCGTCTGGGCAAGGCTTTCTCAACAGTTGGCATCGGGTGATTCCGGTTGTCATTTTGTCCCTTCGGTGGGCGACGAAGTCATCTTGGGGTTTGTCAATGGCGACCCAAACATGGCTGTTATCTTAGGCTCTTTATATAGTTCTAAAAATGCGGCTTTGTATCCGTATGACGACAAGAATTACAAAAGGGCGATCGTCTCTCCTCAAAAACTGACGTTCCTAATGGATGACGAAGATAAATCCATCAAGATGGAGACACCGGGCGGTAATAAAATCGTGATTTGCGAGAAAGACAAAAAAATATCGATTGAGGATCAGAACGCCAATAAAATGGAGATGAGTAAAGACGGAATCGCCATCAGCACTAACAAGACGCTTGAAATCAAAGCGGCTGATATAAAGATGAATGCCCGTAACGACGTGGTGATAACCACCACTGCCGGCGCATTCAAGGCGGATGCCAAGAATGTTGAACTGAAGGCGAAGATGAATGCCAAGATGAACTCCTCTGTGGCGACGGAGGTCTCCTCTTCCTTGAATACGACGATTAAGGGTATGTTGGTGAAAATCAATTAAATTGTAGAAGTTATGCCAATGGCAGCAAGATTGACAGATATGCATACATGTCCGATGCAGACCCCTGGGGTGCCTCCCGTGCCTCATGTCGGCGGACCGATTGTCGGACCTGGGGTTCCGACGGTTTTGATTGGTGGACTCCCTGCCGCTGTGGTGGGTGATGTCTGTACCTGCGTGGGACCTCCTGATACGATTGTGATGGGTTCTACTTCGGTGATAATCGGAGGAAAACCTGCGGCAAGACTCGGAGACACGACGGCTCACGGAGGTTCTATTGTCTCCGGATGTCCAACGGTGATGATAGGAGGGTGATTTTGAAAGATGTTATCATTAGCAAATTGAATTTGTCCCAGAATTAAAAAGTAGGAGTAAATAGTACTAGATGGCTTCATTTTTAGGACAGGGCTGGGCTTTCCCGCCTTCATTTGATCGAATGCATACGCCAACGGAGATGGTTTCTGAAGAGGAGGATATTCGTCAGAGCCTTACCATATTGATGAGCACACGTAGGGGCGAACGTTTTTTACAGCCAGACTACGGGGTGGGGATCTATGATATGGTCTGTCATAACATGGATTTGACGACGAGAACTCAGTTGAAGGCGGCTATCAAGGAGGCTGTGTTGTATTTTGAACCAAGAATCACTCTTGAGGATATTTTGTTGGATATGACCGACGAGTATAATGGCATTCTTCGGATAGAATTGGTCTATAGGATTCGTCTGACGAATGTCAGAAGTAATTTGGTATTCCCGTATTACTATGAGGAGCATTTATAATATCGGAGGAACGTCGAGGTCTGATGGAAACCCTTGGATCCAGACGAACATTGATTTTCTGGAGTCGGACTTCAGTAGGCTTTTTTGTAAGGCCATGGAGTCGGCTTCCCAAAAGGAGATTATACGCTCTGACGGGAAACGTGTCTGTTTGGCTGATATGTATAAGTATCAACCGCTCTCCGTATGCGCGGAAATCATCTCGTGCAAGGTCTCTGAAATCCAAAATTTAGTCCATTCCATCGGTACTAATCCGGCGGCAGAGGATGCGTTGAAGTTGGGAATCCGAAATACGTTGGAACGTGTCGAGGATTGGCGGAAACGTGTCGAATGGACTTCCATCCAAGAGTCGTGCCCGTATACTCTTTTGACTGATTTGAACGAGCATATTGAGGTGCGTTGGTCTGCTATTTATCAGGAGATGAATTTGCTTTTCCCCTCTTTGTCATTCAAGGAGATGGGCGCCGTTTGGCAACGTGCCTTGATAAATGCTTTGTCCTTGCCTTCCGCTCATGATTTTTTGTTTCGGGTGGGCTATCAATTGGTCGGTTTCATCGAGAATTTACGAGCTAAGATGCCCCATTATCTGCAAGAGATTATGCATAACGGGAATATGGACCCTTCGCTGGCTTTGATGGTCTATGCTCTTTCGAAATATGCCAAGATGGCGAGTTCCTTTAACCAAAGGTTGCAAGGAATAGGCGATTTCTATTACGATAAGATTTTGGGGACTAAGTGCCACGAGGCGAAGAAAGGTAAGTTTTGGGTCTCTTCGAAACTTGCGCATGGACTTTCTTCGTTTTTGTTGCCTTCCAATTCGTTGCTATGGGTCGGTCAAGAGGAGGGGGCTATTTGCGGAAGGACTCTTACAGATTCGGTCTTGACAACGATTGAACTCAACAGTCTTTCTTGGTGGAAGGTTGAAAAGTCGAAAGAGCGGCATCCTGAGTCGGATTTGGATTATGTGACCTCTCTCTCGTTGGACTCCCTTTTCCCCGAGTCGGAGGTGGACGATAAGAAATTGGGAATCGGTTTCCGAAGTCCAGTCTTCAAACTGGAGGGCGGTCATAGGCATATTGAAGTCCATTGTGTGCTTACAGAGGATTCTGTCTCTTTCTTCGAGGATATGATTCGGACCGTTAGTCAGTGTCAGCAGATTAGCGAGAAGAATGCGCAGAATAAAGTTTTGAACGAGAGTACTTTCAGCATCTATTTGAGTACCTCCTTGGGCTTGTTGGAAACGGATAAGTTTCTGATCGATTTTCTGAAGCGGGATTCAGACGGGGAGATAACCATCTCCATTGAATTGGATTCTAAATTTCCGGCGTTGGCTGCGCTGGAAGAGAACATAAATCCGGAGATACGGGTCTTGGTTTCGGATAAGGCTTGGCTCTATCCTTACAGTTGGTGCAGAAGGGTGAAGTTGAAAAAGATAAAAGTGGATGTGACTGTTGAAGGTACGAAGAATTTCCAATTACATAATGATTTGGGCGAAGTGGATGTGACGCAACCCTTTAGTCCCTTTGGAAGCAGTACTGTTCAGGGTGCCTGGTTCGCCGTTGGTAGCGAAGAGCTGCTAAATAAGCGGGTCTCGCAGGTGAATCTTTCTTTGACTTGGCGGGGATTGCCCAAGCATAGGTTAGGCATGAAGGGTCATTATTCATCCTATGTCTCCGACGATTCGGAAGTTATTGATAACACCTCTTTCCGTGTGAAGGGCGAATATTTGAGTGGTTATTCATGGAAACCTACCCTGAATGCGGGGGAACAATATCTGTTCAGAACCTCTGCCGATGAGGTGCCTGTCGCCGATGATGTTCTTGTGGAGAAGAGTCGTTTTACGTTGTTGGTACCACCTCTTCCCGATGTACATCTCTCCAATTCGGAGTTTGATTATGGAAGTGTTCCATCAGGATTTTATCGATTTATATTCACCTCGCCCTCAATGGGTTTTGGCGAATCGGTCTATCGTCGGGTTTTTGCGGAGACGATGCTCGTTAATAGTAAACTCAAACATCATTTGCCTCTTCCTGAGCCACCTGTGGCGCTTATGGCGGATAGTGCCAGTTTGGGCTATAAGGCTGAGGCAGAAACTGAATTCATATCGGGTGGAGATTCGGAAATCGAGGTCTGTTATTTGCAACCGGCTTTCGGCTTTTCGTCCAAGCGGGAGGATTTTTCAACACCGATCCCGATCATTAACGGAATAGAGGAGGGTGGACGTCTGGTGCTTTCTTTGACGGGTGCATTGGATTTCAGTGTCTTGAGTTTCTATCTTTCGTTAGAGGATATGACCGTTGAGATGAATTCTGTCCCTAAACTGGTGTGGTCATATCGCACGGAGAGTGGCTGGAAGAATTTTCCGGAGGCTAATGTCTTGACCGATGATACGCATGGACTTTCGCAGAGTGGATTTGTCTCTCTTTTGATGCCTGAGGCTGTGACAGCGGATATGCTTGACGCAAAGGGACTTCTCTGGATTTCTGCTTTGGTGGAAAAAGAGTATAAGAACTGTGCCAAGGTGAAGGGCCTTTACACCAATGTGGTACAAGTGGAGACGGAAACCACGGAAGAGGAAATGGGGGCTATCCCTGAAATTGAATCCAGCGTACAAGTCTCACCGATAAAAGGGCAACGGGGAAAGGAGACGGAAGAGGAGTTGCAGATGCGAATCCGTGAGCGTATCTCTCACAGGAATAGGGCTTTGTTGGCCACGGACTACGAACAGTTGGTCTTGCGGAATTTCTTGCAGATCGATCGGGTCTCGTGTATCCCGCACTTGGATACGAAGCAACTTGGAAGGCGGAACCTCGTCACTTTGGTGGTTCTTCGAAAGAAAAGAGCCGATGAGGAGGTGCCGTTGTGCACAGATTCCGAATTGAGGGAGATAGAGGATTTCTTGAAAGGCTATATCTCTCCCTTCATCTCCATTGACGTGGTCAACCCTGAATATGAGTATGTGACCTTGTTCTGTGGTGTGAAGACGTTGGGTGGTCTCTCATCAGGAGGCATAGTGAACCAAGTCCGAAAAGAGTTGGGCCGTTGTGTCTCACCTTGGTTGGATGGCGTTTCGGTTCCTGTCTTGGGGCACTCCTTCTCGGTGATGGATTTGCAAGATGCTATCCGTAATGTCAAGGGTGTTTCGCAAACGTATGGTTTCAAGGCAATCCATGTCTACCGTAAGGCAGATAACACTTATGAACGGAGTGTGGATGAATGGGTCTTGGGAAATGACGAGGGTTTTCGAATTGCTCCTTCTCGAAAGTGGGCTCTCTTATATGTTGAGGAGGTTTATGTGAAACCTCTGGTTAGCGAGGCGGAATGGAATGGTACTTCGGGAATTGGCGACTTCGAGATTGGGGATACTTTCGTCGTTGAGGCTCCTAAGGGGGAGGCGTTAGGAACGTTTGATTGCTAAAAAATAGGGTTGTGTTTTAAATGGATTGATATGGCGAAAACAAATAGACGCACATTAAAAGAATATTTTTCACAAGGCAAAAAGCCTGACAGCACGCAGTTTGCAGATTTAATCGATTCTATGTTCAATATAGTCGATGACGGTCTGGTGAAGACGTCGGATGGTGGTCTTGTCCTCTCTCCCACGAACGGGAGTCGAGCAGGCAGCATCATGGAGATCCGTCAGGATATTTTGGATGGGGAGGCGGCTTGGCGTTTCTCTGTGGATGAGAAAGGTGCCATCTGCATCAAACGAGGGGAGACGGACGATGCGGTCGTTGCCTTGCATCAAGACGGTTCTGTCTCTGTCTCTTCTGAACTTAGGGTGGAGGGCAATGTTTCGGCAACCTCTTACTGCGGAAATGTGCAGGAGGTGGAGGCAAATGGTCAGTGGCAGGACATCAGCATCTATAATTATGCTTGCTCGGCCTACCATATCGTGGCGAAGGCCCATGGAAGGAAAGGGGCGGGCTTGTATGCCATGTGCGAAGTCTCTGCGATGAATTGTTTTGGAAAGCATAGAAAGGTTTCCTATTTGTGTCACTCTTGGTTCGGGTCTTGGTTCAATAAGATTCAGGTTCGATGGAATCGGAAGGAAAGTGACAGCGGTCAGGATGTGTATGGATTACAGATACGCACTCGCTCCAATTTCGGGGAGCAGGCTAAAATATCCTACTACATTCAAGAAAAGTAATAGTTCGGGTAGAATATACATAGGATGGAACATATATCTATAGAGCGTATTCAACAAGAGAAGAATTTCTTCGAGGTGCTTCAAGAAGAGTCTCTTGCCCAACTGCAAGAATTGTCTGGCAATGTCTGGACGGATTACAACTTGCATGACCCGGGCGTGACTATTCTCGAACAGTTGAACTATGCCCTGTGGGAATTCGATTATAGGTTAGGTTTTGATATTCAGGATTATCTGACCTCGGGAGATTCCTTCGACCCTAAGCAGTCGATGTTGTTTCCTCCTGACGAGGTCTTTACTACGGTGCCGGTTACTTCCAAGGACTATCGTTTGCTAATCCTCTCTTCGGTGGAGAATGTCTCGGATGTGAAAGTCATCGTGAACAAGGAGGCTTGCTCCTATGATTTTGTCTTGGATGCCTACCCTGACACGCTGGATAGTCAGAAGCAGGATGTGATTGCCCAAGTGGAACGGATTTTCCATGCGAACCGAAATCTATGCGAGATTCTCAATCAGGTTGTCTTTTCACAATCCATAGATATTCAACTTCATGCGGATGTGGAGATTGGCATGGATGCCTTGGCGGAACAATTGCTGGCAGATATCTATTACAGAACCCAAACGTTCCTTAGCTCTGGTGTCTCGTTTTTGTCGGTTAAGGAGGAGATGGCGCAGGGGCGGGAGGTTGATGAGATTTTTGAGGGCCCAACGCAACGGAAGATGGTGGATCCCACATCGTTGACTCCACAGGGCGAGACACTTGTTGTGGCGAATCTCTATTCTGCAATCCAAGCCATTGATGGGGTTCGTAAGGTCTTTACTTTGTATTTCTCGGATGGCAATAACCGCTTTGTCGACAAGTTGTCCATGCCAGACTTGTATCATTCGTATGTCGTGAAGTCGTTTGGTGCAGGCTCCACTTTCGTGAATCTTTGGCGAAATGGTCAGAAAATATCCGTAGATGCCCATGAGGTGAATAAACTGATTCAGAACTACCGCTTTATGAGGGTTGATTCTTCTGCTTCCGATGGAAAGAATCGGTCGTCTTGTGGTTTGGAGGGAAAAAATCATGGTGTTTTTTCTCATCTCCCGTTGGCATATGGCCTTCCTGATTGCTATGGGGTAAACGAACGGGGGCTTCTTCCTTCGCTTTCAACTCCGGCTACGGTTCGAAAGACGGCGCAGCTGAAGGTCTATCTTTCGTGGTTGGACGAACTCTTCGAGGCTGGGTTGGACAAGTTGAACCATGTCAGTACCTTGGTGAATGGGAAGGAAGGAATTTCCAGTGGTTGGGTCGATTTGGTCGAGAATCTATATGGCGAGAACAGTAAATTGGCAGGCCTCAATTTCCACGGTACCCGTCGGCCAGATGCACGTTTGCGTTTTGTGAACTATTTGGCAACGTATGGTAAAGAACGTGGTAAGGCTATGAATTTGTTGGATGCCTCTTGCGATAATTTCTCGGGGGTGGAAAACTATTTGAAACTCTTGTTGGGAATCGACGAACACCATTTCGATTTTTTCTTGGTGGAGCATCCTCTCTTTGCGTATGCTCAATCGGTAGATATTCCGGAGGAGGACAAATTCACGGTCTCTGTCTTGTTTTTTGCTTCGGATCTGTTGTTGCAGGATAAGCACTTCTGTAATTGTTGTCTTTTTTTGCTCCAGAAAAGGTTGCCGGCGCATCTCTCCATTCGGTATGTGAAATGGTTCCCTTTCTCGACTAGGGAGGCTTTCAAGGCCGACCTGGATTTTTGGAAGTACATGCTTTCTACGCAACGTAAATTGGGCGCAGACGTCTTGTCTTCTAAATTGATGGCTTGGCTGAAGTCAGGTGCAAAAGTTTTTTCGTTTTAGTAAAATGTAATTGATAGATAACCAATGAATATAAACACATGTAGTTTTTCTATTAAGGTCTCCTCCGAGGAGTTCGCCAGAGAACTCTATCAACGGTGGGACAATTTCTTCCAACATAGCTTTGAGAGTATCGTTGAAGAGGAACTCTCCGCTATGGATAGTGAGGCAGACATCCTTGAGATGGATTCTCTCGTATTGAATTTGGGGATTGTTCCGGAAGATGGATTTGATCAAGAGTTTGAGAAAAGATTGCGGGAGAAGTTGCGCTCGTTGAGGCTCCATTTGTCCAGAGAACAAACGATTGTGGATGCTGGCGACATAAAGGTGAACATACAGCGGAAGACCAAATCTTTGTCGGCTTATGAGTGCTTGGTCTTTTTTCTGTTGCATGGTTGCTTGCAGGATGGCGTTGACGAGAAATTCTCGGATGTCAGTTATCTTTTGCAGTTGACTCTTGCTTCTTCCTCTTCAGCGTTGCGTGGTTTCTTGGAAGCCTATGGACATTACGACTTTGTTCTTCGTCGCCTTTCTCAACAATTTTCGGATGAGGAGTTGGAACAGTTGGTCGGAAAACTCCATCCGGATGAGTCCAAGTTTATTTGTCTCTATGTGCGATTGCATCGAAGTGCGCAGAAGAAGAACCCTGTCGGGCTACAGATGCCTTTTGTCACCGAGTCGGCTTATCGTGATGTCTTGTGGCAGGTGGTTTTCAGTTATCTCTATACCGAGGGAAAGAGTTGGTTCTCAAGGAAGCAATTTGTCTCGTATACCCTCAGAGGGTTGGCGGCCCATTATGGTTGTGAACTCTCGTCGTTGGTCCGGTGGGTTACCTTTTCTTTGGATGAAATGGATGCTTTTCGTGTCTATAGGGAAGATTTTACGAAACTATTGACAGAGTTGGCTACAGAGAATTCAGTTCCCTCGTTTGGTACAATGGATGTGGATGCTCTTCTCTCTGTTCTTCGTCCGAATGCTTCCGAGACCTCTTTGCACAAAGAGTTCCTGCTCTCTAGAGACAATTTGGTCTTTCTCTTTTCTGATGAAAGAAAGTTACGTAGAGTTGTCTCTCTTTTGCCCGAACAAGGCATTCGGAAAGTGGTCTCCCTTCTTTTCCCGCAGGATGCCGACTTCATCTTCTCTTTTGATAGTCGAATTGAGGGCAACAAAAATCGAGGTGTTTTGACGGGCAAGTGTGGCAACGAATATAGTCAACTCAAATGGCAGTTTGTGTTGCGGGTGGCTATCGGCATGCCTGAGGCAGGATTTAATCGGATGTTCTTTGTGCAGTCGGTTATCTGGGATTTGTCAAATCACTATAATGTGGGCTATCTTGATTTGTTGCGACTGTTCTTGGAAGGGGTGGAGTCTCAACAACAAACGCCTTTGACTACTAATCTGACTGCTATCTTGATGGGACTTCAACGATTGTATGAGGGCGAAACCGAGAATCGTCCACTTTCGAGTGAATCGCTTTCTGAGGTTTGCGGTCGTGAGGATTTGATGGTGATTGTCCGTGATGGGACTTTGTTTGAAAAGTTTTATTCGCTGCACGTTGTTTCGGATTTGGAAAAACTCGTCTCTATAATCCATCCTGCAGATAGTGCTTTCTTGGTGGCCCATGCCCACTATCTGGAACAGTATCGTGATGGCTTGTTGGAGGGCAAGGCAAACGAGGGCTTCTCTTTGTTGAAATGGAGAATCCTATTCTCTTGCTTGATTTTTCCGCAAGGCTCGGTTTATTCGAGGAAGATTTATGTCTTGCGGGTGATGAAGGAACTCTCTGCCCATTATAATCTCTCACTCTCTGAAGTGCTGAAAAGTTATTGGTTGATGTTGGAGGAGACGGATCCTTTGGGACGGAAGGAGCGGGAAGAACTTTTAGGGGTGGTGAAGACTCTTTTCTTGGAGTTGGTTCAAGATTCCGGGACGTTCTCTCTGACGGAAGATGAGACTCGAAAGATGCTTTTGTTGTCGTTTGGTCAGACGGGTGTTCCGACAGAATATCAGAGACGATTGTTGGATTATGTGATCCATGAAAATCCTCGTCAGTTGGCTGAGTTGTGGAGGTCGGGCGAACTCTCTTGGAGAGAATTATTCGGTGTCATGCAGAATGATCTGAAGTGCCTCTTCTCATTTCTGACCGTTGTCTCGGATAGCAGGATTAATCGGTTGTTGGAGGAGTTGAAACAACTCTATCACCAACTTGCGAAGTGTGGCGTTTCAGCCTCTTTGTTGAGAGTCTCTTCCGAGCAGTTGTTGACTCGTTTGGCTCTGCTGGCTTCCAAGTCCTATTTTTCTTGGTCGGTGGACGAGATAAAGGCCTGCCTGAGGGAAACGGTCGATTTGAGTGCACTACGCTCTGAACTTGCGAAACAAGGACACTCCCGCCTTCCATCCTCTATTTTTCTTGTGGAGGATGGAGCAGAAGAAGAAACTCTTCTGAGGAAAAAACTTTGCGAGCAACTCGATTCGTTTCGCCCGAAGAACGATTTGGAAGGACTCCTTGCCTTTGAGGTCGTGGCGAAAAAGCAGGATTGGACGGTGGAGAATGCGGGGATTGTCTTGTTGACTCCCTTTTTCCCTCGACTTTTCCAGTATGCGGGTTATCTTAATCAGGAAGGAAAAGATTTCTTGGATGATGAAAACAGGATAAGGGCCATCTTCCTGCTTCAGTACCTTGTCTATGGCGAGGAACGGGAACATAAGGAGGCAGAACTCTTTTTGAATCGACTTTTGGTGGGGCTGAAATGTGTTTGCCCCATACCGCTCTCCTGCAAATTGACGGAACAAGAAACAAAATTGGCAGACAGCATGTTAGTTGGCCTGAAACAGCAATGGAGCAAGTTGCAGAACACCTCCGATGAAGCCTTCCGTGTCTCGTTCCTACAACGCTCGGCTACTCTGAAATGTGAGAAGGAACAAGCATGGCAGATGAAGGTGCAAGAACGTTCCTACGATATTCTATTGGAAACCATCCCATGGAGTTTCAAAATGATTAAGTATAGATGGATGGATCGAATAATTGTGGTGGAATGGAAATAAAAATTTAAATTGAATGAATATGTACTCAGAAGGGAAGAAAGAAGAAAATGTCTCTCGTGTTATTCAGCAGAAGAGCAACATTAGAGAAGGAATAGCTCAATTTAAGGATAACCGAGATGATTCGTTGTCCTTGTTTAAAACATTGCAGTGCCGAGATAATGAAGAGGAAGAGTCTTTGCAAAGAGCAAAAAAAACTAATAAAACGGGCCTCCCTGATAATTTTAAAACAGGCGTAGAACATCCATCTGGATTCTTTCGAGAGATCCTTCAACTTAAGCGTGTTAATGGAACTGCTACGATTGTTACGATAGGCAAGTTGAATAGTAGTAAGAAAAAGAACCATTCGCAAATCAATGTGGTAGGTTATTCGAGAACTCATAGATTAGGTGTCCCTAATGAACAAATTGAAAATAGATTAACTCGTGAGGCTAAGAAAAACAAAGAGAGTAGAACATTGCTGCATGAAAATTATGGAGTTGATGTTATTTCATCGCAACCTGTCGAAGATAGAATGAATAGAAGAGCTCCTGCAAACGGTTGGGGTAATTGTGCAGAACCTCATGCTGTTTATAATGCAGTCGTTGGATTGTCTCCTAATCAGTTTATTACAGAGTTCTATATGGATAGGGCGATTACGATTGATAATGGGTATCATAACGATCATGAAGATGAACGTTGTGCTAATTGTATACAATGGTGTCCTGTTAATGCAAAACACTCTATAAAATTGCCATGTGATAATAAATGATAGTTGCAAATTACATATCGAGAATAAAGGATTTTTTTATTTAATCAAATGATATTAAATCAACATATTGTATGGTTTCAGAAAATCATCGAAACCTCCATCGCCCTCTATTTCAAGAATGACTGTGAATATTCGCAAATAGAGGAGGTGGGTTATCCCAAGGATGCTGAATTGGCTACTCTGATGGGGGTTGATACCATTACGTTCGATGAGTATGTGGTGATTCTCTTGGCTCTCATGCCCCACATCTCGCCCCAAACTCTCGACATTTTCTTCTCGCCCAATAAGAACACGGGGAAACCCTATACGGAGTTTGGCGGATGGAAGGGCCTTTCTCATAGCGGTTTCCTTCCTACGGGGGAGACGGCGGCTTTCCTTTTGGCAGGCGACGATGTGGAGAAGTGGGCTGCGGTGATGGCTCTCTTTTCCGACGAACATTGGTTCCACAAGAAGAACATCCTTGGATTGGAAGGGGCAGGGAAGGGCGAACCTCTTCTTAGCGGGCAGTTGAGAGTCTCGGATGAGTTTTTGTCTAAAGTGTTGTTTAATAAAGAGTTTAAACCCGATTATGGTATGGGGTTCCCTGCCAAGCGCATCGGGACTGAGTTGAATTGGGAGGATTTGGTGGTCGATTACAAAGTGGAGATGGCTTTGGAAAATATCCATACGTGGATTAATGGACATCAGACGATTATGGAGGATTGGGGATTGAAGAAATATCTCAAAAAAGGGTATCGGGCACTTTTCTACGGCCCTCCGGGCACGGGAAAGACGTTGGCGGCCACCTTGTTGGGTAAACGAAACCACATGGATGTCTATCGTGTGGATCTCTCCATGATTGTCTCCAAATATATCGGTGAGACAGAGAAGAACTTGGCCAAGGTCTTTGATATGGCGGAGAGCCGAAACTGGATCCTCTTCTTTGACGAGGCCGATGCTCTCTTCGGGAAACGAACTTCCGCCAATACCTCCAACGACCGCCATGCCAACCAAGAGGTGGCGTTCCTTTTGCAGCGTATCGAGGATTATGACGGAATCATCATCTTGGCCACGAACTTGAAATCGAATATCGATGAGGCTTTTGCCCGCCGATTCCAGTCGATGGTCTATTTCCCGATTCCTGATGAGCAACAGCGGAAACGTCTTTGGGAGAATATGTTGCCTGCGAGTTGGATGGATGGCGACAAGGAGGAAATCCTGAAATTGGCGGTTCGGGAGGAAATCTCTGGTGGAAATATTGCGAACGTGATTCGTCAGTGTGCCATCTATCTCTATGCGACCGCACAAAGCAAGTTGACAAAAGAAATATTTCTTAGAATCATACATGAAAAGCAGTAGTTTGAAAATCGTTGTTTGGGGCGTGTGCCTGCTCTTGTTGTCCTCTGTTTGTCGGGCGGACAACTTCAACCATGCGCTCAGCCGTTATCTCCCTTTCGCTTCGCAGACGGTGGAGGGATGGAACTATATTCGTGAACATTATTCAAAGATGGAAGATCCGTCGCCCAAGATTATCATCCCTGAGGAGTCGTTGGAGCAGGATACAACGGAATGCCTTCCTGAAGAGGCCACCGAGGAAGCGGAGGCTTGTCAAGCACCACGTCTGTTGCGAGCGGTTTGGATAAATAATGATAAAGACAACGAGAATGAAACTGATAAGGATACGATGCAGGCGTCGCTGTTGTCTGCTTACCTCCAAAGGGAAGTCGATTCCCTCTCGGAGATGATTCATAACCATGATAGTAAGAGTTTTAACTACTCCATCGTTCCGTATTGGATGAGCGATGTCTACAAACATTTGGATCAGAAGTCGAACGAGTATTTGGATAGCCATGAATCCTATTTGGGCTATGTTGTGAATCCCATGACGGGTGGTCCTTTGGTGGAGACCAATTTCGAGGATTACCTTAAGGAGTTGAACTACAATTGGAACCAGAAGAATCGGATGGAGTTGGTTGTCATGCTGACGGGAGATGTTTATACGGACTTCTTCCTTCGTTCTGAGTCTTCGCAAAGAAACTTGATTTATAATTTGTTCGGCGATTCGTTGAGTGTGCTTACTCACGAACATGTCACGGGCGTTAATTTCTATTTCCCCGATTACCGTTTTGACCGTCCCCGTGAGATGGCTCAGTTTGTTAAGAAGGTCAGTCTGGTGGTGGATAGCCTTGTCGATAAGAACGATGGCTGTTATGCCTTCGGTGCGAAGGAACCCTCCCACAAAAATTTGGATCTGCATTTGATGTTCAACTATGAGGAGAAGGCGCAGAACTACAACTATATTTCTGGACTGCAATGCTTTGTGGATGCCATCTATTTCGCTGATTTTGATGAATATGGCTTGCCTGTCCAATTGATAAAGGACGGAGGCTCCGTGGATACGTCGTCGATTATATCCCGCATCATCAATCCGTTCTATTTGTTCCATTTTCGGACGAATGAGGTCGATGAGGAGTCGCGGACCGATTTGGAGAAGATTCTCCAGTGCGACTACAACTCAGGCATGTGTGGTCTGTTTTTGGTAATCGACTTGGTGCTTTTTCTTCTTCTCGTGGTCTATTTTGTGCTCAATTTCACCTCGACCGAGATGAATTTGTGGAAGTCGGTGTATCCGACACTCTTTGTCTTGTTCCCCATCACGATGATTACAGAATTCATCGTCTTTTTCTTTTGTTTTTGGGAAGCCCTTTCTCCCCAAATCATATTCATGAAGATAGAAAACAGTTATACGGATGTTTTTTATTTATTCTTTTTGCCAATCATTCCGATTATTATATATCTTGTTTATCAGAGAGTTAAGAATAATACTGTGTTACCTTAAAAGATTTTGTTATGTATAGCTTAGAAAACAAATCAGAGGAGTCCCGTGCTTTTCAGAGCAACTTGGAAAAGCAATCTCCGACAGCCCAGTTCAAGGATAACCGGGCGCAAAGTCCTATTGGGACACGTGACAATACCGTTCAAAGGGAGAAAAAGGAGAATTTGACAGGTATGCCAGACGATTTGAAGTCGGGCATCGAAAGCCTCTCGGGCTTCTCCATGGATGACGTGCGTGTGCATTACAACAGTAGTAAGCCAGCCACTGTCCAAGCCCTTGCCTATACGCAAGGCACCGACATTCATGTGGCTCCCGGCCAAGAAAAACACCTCCCTCACGAGGCTTGGCATGTGGCTCAGCAAATGGCAGGACGTGTGTCGCCTACAACGAATATCAATGGAATGCCTGTGAATGACAATGCGGAGCTGGAACATGAGGCGGATGTGATGGGGGCGAAGGCGGTGCAATGTAAGCGAAGTAATAACATTTCTACAACAATTTCGAATTCATCAAACAAAATCATTCAATGTACACATACTGCCAAACAAGGAGATCATCTTTTTAATAATATTCCTAAATCAATGAGAAAATTTGCCAATGGAAATCAATGTAATGAACTATACCAGCAATTAACACGCACCCGAAAAAACTTTGTTGTTTATGGAATTCCCCATGCTACGGGATATGTAGATCCAAATACAGCGGCTTTTACTCAAGCTCTTGAAAATGTGGGAGACTGTTTAAAAGAAGGAGACAAAAGTAGTAAGCGGTTAAATACAAGTATCGACAATATGTTTAATAACAGCATTGATCCAAACGTTCGTAATTTGTATAATGGGACAACCGCAGCTCCCGAAGGAGTCTCCTTTGAAGGAGGAAAAAGGAATGTCAATGTGGACATTCAAAAATGGATAGAAAATGCAGCACGAATGAAAGAGGCGATAAAAAGAGATGGGGCTTACTAAAATATCTCCGAAAAAATTAACACACAAACAACTGTAACGGCATGACAGTGAATGATAATACTGAGTTGGAGTATGAATCCGATATACTGGGAGAAAAGATTCTTGAGCATAAAGAATACCCTTTCATTTGAAAAGGAACACAAAACTTTTATTTGGCGCTTCATACAACACAATTTAAATTAGAGGAAAATCATGATGATAGTAATCTTCGTCGCAACAAAAAGTGCGTATCTCATTTGAAATTTTGAATGCAATTAAAAAAGTTCGTTTTAACATACATAAAAAAGACGTTATGTTTGGCTTAGAAAACAAATCAGAGAAGTCTCGTGCTTTTCAGAGCAACCCAGAAAAGCAATCTCCGACAGCCCAGTTCAAGGACAACCGCAATGCGGAATTGAAACATGAGGCGGTAGTGATGGGAGAGAAGACAATGCAATGTAAGATGGATATGATTGGGAAGAAAGAAGGTAGGCGAGAACTCGGAAGTGCCCCTAATATAATAGTGCAGAGACAAAAGAGTAAACATGGGGTGTTAGATTCGGCAACCGGTACAATGGTTGATTTTTCGATGGAGAGTGATAGATTACCACCATCTTTGTATGTGATGAAAATGATTAGTGCTTTTACTGGTGCAATTAATTTGTTGCGTAGAATTATTGGCCTGTTAGAAAATTATCATGGTCTGAATGTTGATGAATTGTTTGATCTTCGATTTAGACAATGTTTTGGGGAAATTAGCCTTCCTATGGTGTCGTCTGTGATTAGAGTTTATAGAAAAACACTTGATGGTTTGGTCTCAAATAAACCAAATTTTACGGACTTTACTCAATCGGAAAAGGGAAATCCCAAAATGTCACAAACGAAGGGTTATGTTAGTGCTTTTCGTATTGGGTCAATTCATCTTGATTTTGGAATGGAATATAATGGGTTGGTCCGGTTTATAATACATGAGGCTACTCATTTGTATGCAAAAACTGTTGATGTTAAGTATTTGGATGAAGCTAATGTTAACATATGGATGGATCCTGTGGTGAATCCTGATCCTGTTCGTCGTGCGGAACCTTTTGTGTTGAGAGATTTGAAAAGAGGCACTTCTGTTTTATATAATGCTGATAGTTATGCTGCTTTTGCCATGCTTAATAGTAATTAGTTAAGATATGTTAGTGATGTATTGTATTCGAGAGTTTTTGCGATTCTTTCGTAATTTGCATACGGTGTTTTTGAGAATCTGTTCAAATCTCATGAAGTTCGGAATGTTTTAGGCAATCTTGGCAGAAGACCTCCCCCTCTTCTGCCCGCCTTGCCTCCCCAGCCCTATCAGGACGACAGATTCGTAGCCGTTGGCGTGAGTCCACGGAAATAGATGTCATTGATTTGAATATGCTGAACGTCCACGGAAACAGATAATTTTCTGGAAAAATAATCATTTCAAAAACTTCACCGACTTGCACCCATCAAAAGCAGCTCCTTTGACCTTCACATTCTTTTCTGAATTATCTATTACAATTTCAAGATTTCTACAACCTGAAAACGCACTATTTCCTATGCTCGTGACACTCGACGGAATATTTATTTTCGTCAATCCACTACAACCCTTAAACGATCCCTCTTCTATGCTTGTGACACTTGATGGGATTTTTATACATGTCAATCCAATGCATCCACAAAACGCAGATTTTTCTATGCTTGTCACACCCGATGGTATCTCTATGCTTTTTAATCCTCTACAACCTGAAAACGCACCATTTTCTATGCTTGTCACACTCGACGGAATCTCTATGCTTTTTAATTCAGAACATCCAGAGAACGCATCTTTTTCTATACTTGTCACACTCGATGGAATCTTTATGCTTGTCAATCCACTGCATTCTTTAAACACACATTTACCTATGCTTGTCACACTCGACGGAATCTCTATGCTTGTCAATCCGCCACATCCATAAAACGCATAATCACCTATGCTTGTCACACTTGTTGGAATTTTAACTTCTCCTTTCCTTCCCGACGCAGAAATCAGTTCTGTCTTATTTTTGTCATACAAAATGCCATCAACGGAAGAGTAGACGGGATTATCCAACGCCACATTTATTAAACCAGAACATCCAGAAAACGCACTATTTTCTATGCTTGTCACACTCGATGGTATCTCTATGCTTTTTAATCTTCTACAATTACAAAACGCACATATTCCGATGCTTGTCATATTCGATGGAATCTCTATACTTGTCAAGTCATGACAATCAGCAAACACATAATTACCTATGCTTGTCACACTTGACGGGATTTCTATGTTTGTCAATCCACGACACTCCATGAAAGCCCCATTACCTATACTTGTCACACTTGATGGAATTTCTATGTTCGTCAATCTGCGACAATGAGCAAACGCACCATTACCAATACTTGTCACACTGGATGGAATTTCTATGTTTGTCAATCCGTCACAATCATAAAACGCATTGTCTCCGATGCTGGTCACACTCAATGGAATTTCTACGCTTTTTATTTCAAACTGATAAACAAACGCTTTTCTCCCTATACTCGTGACTGGATAAACACGTCCTGCTATTCGTATTTTAGAAGGAATAACGACAGATTCAAGTTTTTCATGAGAATCATTATCTATCACCTCAGCCGTACCTTCGGAAGAGATATGATACCACAATGGAGAAACAAACACATCTCCATTCTCATCAATTTTCACATCACTCCCATTCTGATTTCCATTCAATTGGGATTCTATCGGCTCTGCGACAACAGATAAGCATAATAATGCCGATAACAGTGACACATATAGTTTCTTCAACATGGTGACCAATTTAGTTTAACTTGTCTCAAAAGTAGGAAATAAAATGGAACAATGGACTGAAAATTTATATGAATCTGCCAAACGCACTTTCAGAATCTAATCCCGTATCTTTCTTTTTTACAAACGAAAATGAAGAATAAACAGATAGAGAAGGGGACATCCTGAATATTCGCACATAAGGGCTCTTCTCCTAGCTTGCCTCCCCAGTTCTAAATGCACGACAGATTCGTAGCCGTTGGAGAGACTTCTTTGAATCTATGATGTTAAAAGGGGAAGACATTTTCAGCCTTCCCCTTTCTTTATATAAAAACTTACTCTTTTATAAACTTCACAACCTGCATTTCCTTGGTTTCCGTATTTCTTACGATAGCGAAATAGAAACCAGTAGGAAGTTGGTCAACTTCGATGCCTCCCTTGTCGGTGATGGTTGTCTGAATCAGGTTCCTGATGCCGTCGCTGATTATAACATCGGCGCTCGTTTCCCATGGCAGACTGAACCAGAGAATCTCGGATGTTGGATTCGGATAGACTGCAATGTTTATGCCGTCGGTGATGACATCTTCCACATCCAAACGAAGGGCATACTTGTTCTCTGCTTTGAATGTCGGTAGGGAGGTGACATCCCATCGCCCATCGAAATCGTAGGAGAATCGGGCAAAGGTCTCGCCTTTTGAGTGTGGCTCGTAACGGATGGAGTCAATCAGATATAATTCACCGTTAACCATCTTGGATAGCGAAATGGTTTGGGTTTTCGTGATTGGCAATTCAAAGTTGGTGTGTAGTACGCCTTGTTCTGGTTCGCCGTCAGCCCAAAGAACAAGGTAGCCTTTGGCTGGAATCGTGGTTAATTCTGGTACACTGTCGGCAATACGGAATTTTTGTAGGTCTTTCCTCTCGTCGGAGATGAATAGACCTCCTATATTTACAGGCGAGGTGCCATCGTTGTAAATCTCTATCCAATCCTCGTCTTGGAACTGCTCGTCAACATATTGTTTGTTGGTGGCGCAGATTTCGTTCAAGAAGAGTTTCGTCGTGCTTGGGTCCCAATCGGTATCTTCTGCGAAGACGGCTTTGTAAGTGGTCTTGGCTGTGAATCTGTCTGTGAGGGTGACCTCTTTAGAAATGACTGGTTCTATTTTTGCCAATGGGTCGGAAAGCATCATGCTAAATGCCAATGTGGTATTGGTATTTGAGTTTCCGTGAAGTTCGACAGCAATCAAGTTTTCTCCTTGTTGAAAGAATTCTGGAGCTATTTTGAAAGATTCTGTCTTATATTTTGAGATATAGGCGGTGGCTTTCGTGTCGTAATCTACCGGACCGTCAGGCATGCCGATACGGAATACTTCTTGTCCGTTGACGTAGACGATGGCTCCGTTGTTGTAATTGATGACTGCCTCTAGTGGGGTGTTTGAGAAGGTCTCGTCAAGAACGATTTTCTTTCGGAAATAGGCCGTCGTCAGATTGTTTCCGTCTTCGTCTTTCGCATTAATGGTGGTCTTTACGAGCGAGGAAACATTCAGACCCAATGGACCCTCTGCTGATTTCCAAGATGCGTCGCTGTAAGCAGGGCTCATCCAATCGGTGGCAGGAAGATTGCCTTTGTCGTAGTAGGACCATACGTCGTTTCCGTTGATGAGTTTGCTCTCTTTCGTGATTTCCCAGTGGTCAAACTTATATCCGTCTGGTGCAATGGCCTTGATTTTCATGTCGCTGCCCAAGAAAAATTTGGTTTTCAAGTCGGACGTTTGGACCATTTCGTTGTTAAAGAGGAAGCGAGTGGATGGCAACTCTGAAAAGATGCGTATGCCGGTCGTGTCTCCTAATTTGAAGTAGGTGCTAATCTGTTTGTAAAGATAGTTAGGACGTTGATCCGCAAAGTTTTGCATGCTAGCGATGTCTTTCACCCAATCCGCCTCCAATTTTTTGACGTCAGATAAGTACTCTTGATAGATGAGGGCTTCCTCTTTGATATAGGAGGAGAGACTGTCGAGAATGTGTTTAACTCTTGCCGGTTCGAAGGTCGTGCCTAAATTTACCACGAATTTGGAGATGAATTTTTCTTTCATCGCCTCGTTTTGGATCAGGCCCTTGAATGTCACGTTCTTTTCTGCATTAGGGAACGTGTTGGAAGAGAAGTTGTTGCCGTAGCAGGAGAAACCGAAGTCTGTATCGTAAAGGATCCATCTCCATTTTCCGTTCTCTTTGCGTTTCCATGCTTTCAGGTTGCCTCCGGCCCAATCTGTGTTCGCATAATAGATTTGAGCCATGAAGTAGTTGAGGAATTCTTCGGTATCGATTATTTGACCGATTTTCTCGTACATGCCCTCTGAATTAATATCTTCGGAAAGAAGCTCGATGACTTCCTTATAGCCTTCTGTACTTGGGTTGAGCGAAGACGAGACCTCTTCAATGTAGATGTCTTCTTCGTCTAGTCCGTAATTGGAGTAGATGAAATCCTTGTTGGTCCTTTCCCTGATGTTGAGTAGGCCGTAGTATTTACCGTTTATGTAAACGATAGAGGGCTCATAGGCTTGGTGGTCGATGTCAACCTGCCCAATCAATAGAGATTGCATGAAACCGTCTCTTAGGTAAGAACGGCCAAAATCGTTTCCTGAATTTCGGAGCACGACGCTTTTCCATTGCAAGTTGGGCTTTTCACGGAATAGGGCGCAATCCATCTTTTTCCCTCCGTAGGCTTTGTGGGCCTTTATTTTGAGGGATTTGGTGTATTTGGTCCTTGAGCAAGCACCGAAATTACTTGCCTTGACTTCCATGTTGAGCAACTCTTGCTTGTTGCTTCTGTCGAAGTATTCGATATTGCAAGGTCGTTCCCAGTCGGTCATGAAGTTGGCTTCATCTTCTGCGAATGAACAGTAGTTAGGAACTTCCGCACCGTTTACACCAACGACTAACATTCCGATGGAGTCGTCATAGAAGAATCTGTCCTCGGTGACAATGGAAATGACAGGAAGTGAGATTTCTCGATTATCGATGAAGTAGGTGCCTGTGGCAATCTCACTTATTACTTTCCCCTCTTCCACAGCGATGGCTCTGATGGGAGTCGTCTCTGAAATTTCGATAGGTTGAGAGTAGAGGTTGGAACTCTTGGCATTAGGCTCCGAACCGTCCGTTGTGTAGTATATTTTTGCATTGGTTGCTGGCGTGGAGAGCGAGACTTTCTGTATCCCTTTGTAGAATCCAGGCTTTATATCGAAGATGGGAGATTCCGTTTGCCCTTCTATGAGTGCACTCGTATTGTTGGATTTCCCTGGTGTTGGAATGTTTAACGTTCCCGTCGTGAGGCCTCCGTCTGTTGATCGGCCAAAAGAGAGGTTCCTGAAGGTTGAACCATACGTTATTTTGTCTAACTCAATGCCATTTTTCGTAGAAAGAGTTAATGTTCCTCCATCTGCGTCCAATTTGAAGTTGGCGTGGTTGTATGAGTTGAGTTCGTCGAAATAGAATAGGGTGTATCCTCCAGGAGCTAAGATGTCGGTTGTTTCGCTTTCCCAGGTGTGTTTGCCGTCGGAGAAGACGCATTGAGAGAGGTCGAAATTCTCCGCACCGTTGTTGTAAAGTTCTACCCATCCGCTGTAATTGAATTCTTCGTTGATGAGGTACGAAACGTTCCGAGGCATTAGTTCGTTGATAAGGACTGAAGCATGGCAGACTTGCCCTATGCAGGCGAATGCCATAAGTGCTAAATGACTTTTTCCCATAACAAAAACAATTTACATTTATACTTTAGTGAGTTTCTAATACTCTTTGCAGGTTGATAACAACTAAGGAGTGGTCAAATAGATCTCGATTCATCTTTGAAGTCACATGACTAACCCCTCCTTCTTCGCATCTATCTGCTTGGCAAATATACAGTTTAGTTTTCATAAAGTGGTTCGTTTTGAAAAAAAACTTAAGGGTGTTCTTTTATTTCATCGTTTAATAAGAAGGTTAAGGAAAATACTACCATAAACTCAAAAAACTTTGAAATCAATTTGAGAAACGCGTTTGTGAATTGTGAAGAATAAATCTTTTATTTGTTATATGTTGCTCATAATGAAATTTTTACTATCTATTGAGGGAGGCTTTGCCACTTCTTTTTGAACTTTTTAACAAATCGGATTGTAAACCTTTACATGGCTCTATTGTCTTAATAACAAACGAGAGCACCCAAAAGGTGTTATTGATTAACTTTTAAATTGAATAGATATGAAAGCATTGAATAAAATAGCGACCATTATATTGGTCTTTGTGATGGCAACAGTTCCTTCCTTCTCTCAGAGAAGTGGAGGTGATCATTCACGTAACCGTACTTCCGTAGCCGCACCACAACGGCAATCTCATGCCGCACCAGCAAGACATGAAGCTCCATCGACAAGAGGCGCAGCGCCAGGTCATTGTGTTCCTGCACAATCAACGAGACCTTCGGCAGGAGCTCTTAGAGGAGATCATCGTCCACATCCAGCTCAGCATCGTCCGGCTCATCATTATGCGCCAGTACGTCCGGTCCCTGCTCATCATCATCATGGTCGTCCGCATTATGTTCCTCATATAGATAGGAGAGCGGTTTCGTTCTATGTGGATAATTGTCGATACTATCATCACAATGGTTTGTTCTATCGTTATTATCCAGGCTATGGCTATGGGCTTGTTACTATTCCATACAACTCTTGTTTCCCTGTTTTGCCTTTCCCTTGCCGTCAGGTGATAGTTGGAAGCGCAGTATATTGGGAAGGTGATGGCACATGGTTCTGCGAAGTACCGGGTGGTTATGCATTGGTGGAGGCTCCTGCAGTACCAGTTTACGAGGCTCCGGTTCCTCCCGCTCCAGTGGTAGTCCCAGCTAAACCTCATGTTTCCGTACATCTCTCTTTCTGATGTTAGGAAACAGAAAATCGGGAGGCGTTGATAATCAACGTCTCCCGATTTTTTTTGATGTTGAAAGAAAAAAATGGGATGATTTGTTTTGCTGAATGAAAAAAACGATTTAACTTTGCAACGCAAAAAGGAAATAAGGTTCCTTGGATGAGTGGCTTAGTCAGCGGTCTGCAAAACCGTTTACGGCGGTTCGAACCCGCCAGGAACCTCAAAGGCTTCGGGTTTACCCGGAGCCTTTTTTCGTCTCCGATTTTTCTCTGGATGGACAGTTTTACATGAAAAAAAATGCTATATTTGCATTTTCGAACGGATGTCTGATGATTCTGTCTTGGAATTAGCGAAAAGGACCTATTCTCAGAGTGATAGGATGGTGGCTTGTATGGTTGCCTTTGGAGAGAATTCTGGCTTGATTTGAAGGGATAATCCGTTCAGTGGAACAATAATAGTATTATGATAAAGAAGTTAGTAACAGTACTCTTTTTCTCTTTGTGTGTTTATTCGATAAGCGCCTCATCGTCCCTTAGTATGGGAAATGTCGCTACGGTGAAGGTGGATGAGTTGTCGGATGAACAAATACAATCTTTTGTTAATAAATATACGAATGCGGGCTATTCGTTTGCTGAGGTTGAACAAATAGCGATTCATCGAGGTATGCCTGCGGATGAGTTGGAAAAATTGAAACTGAGGATTCAATCTGTGGGAGTGAGTCAATCCTCTGTTCCCAATACTCAGAATGCAGAGATGATTGATAAAGAATCTGTTGCTCTTCAGAAAAAGGAGAATAAAGAGGAAATACATTTGATGCGGGAGGCTAATGCCGTATTTGGTTCCTATCTGTTTTCGAATAGTCAGATGAGTTTTGAGCCTAGTACGAATATGCCTACTCCTCGGAGTTACCAATTGGGGCCTGGCGATGAATTGGTCGTGGATGTCTTTGGTTTGTCGGAGGCAACGATGAATTTGATCGTCACAAGGGAAGGCTATGTCCGTATTCCGAATGTGGGGCAAGTTCAAGTGGCAGGTATGTCTATAGAAAATGCCGAGAAGAAGATAAAAAAGCAGTTGACTTCCGTCTATAGTACGATTGCTTCGGGTCGTACGTCGGTAACGGTAACACTTGGTCAAATCAGGAGCATTCGTGTTTATGTGGTAGGAGAGGCAGCTCGTCCGGGCACGTATACACTTTCTTCTTTGTCTTCAGTGTTTAATGCATTGTATGCTTGTGGTGGTCCCTCCTCTAAGACGGGTTCCATGCGTAATATAAAAGTGTTGCGCTCAGGAAAGGAAATCGCAGATATTGATATTTATGGATTCTTGCTGAAGGGCGTACTGAAGGACAATATTACGTTGCAAGATCAGGATGTCATCTATATACCGGCCTACCAAAATAGAGTGTCGATAAAAGGAGAATTGAAGCATAATGGTATCTTCGAAATAAAGGAAGGTGAGACATTGAGTGATTTGATCTCCTATTGCGGTGGCTTTACGGATGATGCCTATACAGAGCGGATATCAGTGGTTCGTTATGCTGGAAATGAGAAAAGTGTCGATGATGTGGACAAGTCGCATTTTTCCACGTTTAAGCCAAAGTCTGGAGATGAGTTTGTTGTGGGCTCCATATTGAATCGATTCGCCAATCGAGTTCAGATTTCAGGATGTGTTTTCCGTCCAGGAACATATGCTCTCACAGAGGGTATGACATTGAAGGATTTGGTTGAGAAAGCTGATGGTTTGAAGGAGGATGCATATATGCAGCATGCTACGATTCTTCGTTTAAAGGATGACTTGAAACCTGAGATGATTGCCTTCAACGTACAGGATCTGATAAATGGTACTTACAATATTGAATTGAAGAAGGAGGATATCATTTCTATTGGAGCTAATAGCGAATTCGAGTTGGATAAGAAAGTCTCAATAAAAGGAAAGGTGATTTCACCAGGAGAATTCCCTTATTTTGAAAATATGACATTGAGAGATCTAATCTTCATGGCGAAAGGCTTTTCTGACCTCGCGGATAAGGAGAGAATAGAAATCGCTCGTCGTGTTGTTGATCCGCAGACTTTGAAGGAGGACATTACTAAAAAGGAAGTGTTTGTGGTCTCTTTAGCGGATTCGCTTCAAAGCGAAGGTGCAGATTTCTTGTTGTATCCTAAAGATCAAATCTCAGTTCGTACGTTGCCAGGATTCGAAGATTTGTCTTCTGTCCATTTGGTGGGTGAATTCGTTTCTCCTGGCTATTATGACATTTTGAGAAAGGACGAGAAGATTTCCGATGTGATAAAACGGGCAGGAGGATTCTCCCCTCATGCGCAAACACAATGTGGTTTCTTGTTGAGGAAGAGCGAGCGTTCTCATGTTGAGTATATGCGTGATTTGAAAATGATTCGTTCTTTGGCTAGAATGCAAAATGAAGAAGAGCGAGTTAAATATCAAAATTCTCTTTTGGATAGGTTGGATATGTTGTCAATCGATTTGTCCGAAATAGAAAAGAAGCCAGGTTCAAAGACAGATTTGTTCCTTCAGGCTGGAGATGTCATATTTGTTCCGAAACCTGTTCAAACGGTTACTGTTTCAGGTGCTGTGCATGTGCCAGGAATGGTAATTTATGATTCGAAGTCGTTTAAACGTTACATTAGTTCGGCTGGAGGATTTACTAATTCCGCAGTTAAGAAGCACTGTTATATAGCGTATGCGGATGGATCTATTGCTTCTACTAAGAGTTTCTTGGGAATTAAGCGTTATCCTAAGGTGAAAACGGGATCTCATCTCTATGTGCCGGAGGAATTTGAGGAGAACAAGGAGTCTCATGCCAAAGAGAATGTGGCAATATTTACTGCTATGGCAAGTTGTTTGGCTTCCATAACGACGGGTATTGTATATTGTATTATTGCTTGGAGAAGATAAAAGAGATTGTTATGTCAGAAATGGATGATATTTTCAGAAGTATGTTAGGGGAGGAAAAGAAGAAATCTTCTTTCTCTTTGCCGGAAATAATGAAACTTCTAAAAGATTATTGGTCTTATTTGTGGGAAAAGAAATGGGTGGTTATTATCTCTGGCTTTTCTTTTGCTTTGTTGGGTTTGATTTATGCTTTTGTTCGAACTGTTGAGTATACAGCGTCTTATCATTTTACGATAGAGGGTGAGGAGTCTCCAATGAGAATCTCTATGGCATCTCTATTGGGAACGGGTAGTGTCGGCGCTTTTTCTGGTGATAATTTGGTGCAGTTGATGCGTTCGCAAGCAATGATTGAACGTACTTTGCTTAGAGAAGTTCCTAATCATCCGGATTCGATTAATTTCATAGAATATTATCTCGTTTGTGATAGTGTGAGGTCGGCTTGTGAAGAATTGGCCGAGCAGGGTGTTGAAAAGGATGAAGATGGCCCTGTCTCCGTTTGTGATATACAATTCCCGTTATATCAAGATCGAAGAACTTTTACACGAGAACAAGATAGTATATTGATGATAGTCGCAGGAGGAATGGCGAAAAAGATGGCGGTGGAGCGCTTAGATAAAAAAATGTCTTTTGTGACATGCTCTTATACTTATAAGAACGAAGAGTTCTGTAAGAAGTTTTTGGATACTTATATGGATGAAGTCCTTACATTCTATATGGAGACGAAGATGTCGAGGTCAGAGAAAAATATCAGCAATTTCCAGCGACAGGCAGATTCTATAAAAGCAGAATGGAACAAGGCTGTTGTTTCTCGTGCCTATTATGCGGATGAGAATATGAATGCGGCTAGACAATCGGTAAGTGTTGAACTCCAAAAGAAACAGATGGAGATACAGACATATTCAACAGCGTATGTGGAGTTGATGAAGAGTATCGCAACAATGAAAGTTGATCAGATGAAGGAAACACCTGTGATCCAGATCATCAGTGAGCCACATTACCCATTACAAAACGATAAGGCAAGAAAGTTGAAGTTTATTATAATTGGAGGATTTTTAGGTGGCTTCTTTTCTGTTTTGGCTTTATTGGCGATATGTTATTATAATCAAAGTATAAAGCCTCTTCTGAATAGTTTGCCTGCAACTGTAGAGGATAAAGAGTAAGATAAAGAGTAATCTAATAGTTGATATTTCTCCGTGTTGGAGATGTATAGAAGTTAGTAGATTTTATATAGAATAGGGAAGCGGATACCTCTTTTAGAGATTCCGCTTCCGTTTTTTTTATTCTTCGTTAAGTTCTTTCTTCGCTTGTTTTGCAATGAAATGAAGCCTGTTTAGCACATTCACTTCACTTACGCCTCCATCGAAATCCAAGAACAGAAGATTCATGTTTGGATATATGTCTTTGACTTTTTTCTCGATACCTTTCGAAATGATGTGGTTGGCAATACATCCGAATGGTTGAAGACTGATGGCCGCATTGATGCCTCTTTCTGCGAACGATGCAAATTCTGCAGGGATAAGCCATCCCTCACCGAATTGTGCTGCTAAATTGATGATTCGTTGAGCTTTCTCTGCCTCTTTGTGGATGTTGCCATTCTTTTCGTAGTAGCGGAATCCTTTTGCTGCAGAATCGATGTCGCGAGCAATTTTGTTCATCCAGACCTCTCCCAAATGTCCGAGAATTCTGCCTTTGAGGCTTCTTTTCTCGTCCAAGTTGTTTTTTTCGTTGAATTTCGCATTCGGAAAATATTGGGTGAAGAATTCGCTTAACGATGGAATGACAGGTTCAATGCCTTGGTCTACAAGCCATTTGACGATGTGCTGGTGACCGAAGGAATTGTATTTGATGAAGATTTCGCCAACGATGCCTATTCTTGGAACCTTTTTGTCTGCTGCCGCTTCATTGAACTCTTTGGCGGCTTCTTTTAGAAGTTTACACAAGGTCTTTGTGTCGTTCTTCGTTAAGATTTCTGCTGCTTCCCGTAAGTATTTCTCTTTTAGACGATCTGCCGTGCCTTCAATTTTTTCTCTTACTTTGGTAGCGTAGTACATCTTACTTAGCGCATCTCCGTAGTGTACAGCATAGATGATGGCTTTCGCTCCTTTCTTAACGTTTGGCTTGAATCCAGGCTGTTCGTTGATGGTGTTCATGATGGATATGGATATTACGGGTATGTCTCCATATCCTGCGGCGATGAGGCCTTTTTTGATTAGCGCAATGTAGTTGGTCGCGCGACATTGTCCTCCCGTTTGTGTGATACCAAATGCGATTTTATTGGGGTCGTATTTGCCAGATTGGAGGCTTCTGATGCAATCTCCTATGATGAGCGTTGCTGGATAGCAAATCTCGTTGTTAGCATATTTCAATCCTAATTCGGCGGACTTTGTATCGCTTGCTTCCATGCTTTCCAAATGACATCCCATTAGTCCGAATGTGGCAGGTATGAATGGAGAGTGGAACTCCGAGAAGAAAGGAACGAGAATCTTCCGATCCTTGTCGTTTTCGTTTTCGCCGAATATTGGTGTCGTGAGGAATGCTTTTTTCTCTTTCTCTGATTTGTTTCCAAATTTTAATGACTCAATCAGGGAACGAATTCTAAGTTTTAGGGAACCTGCATTGTTCACGTCGTCTACTTTCAAAATGGTGTGGTTCTTACCGTTTCGCCTAAGCAGGTCTCCGATTTCATCAATGATGAATGCGTCAGGACCACAACCAAACGAGGTGATTTGAACAAAATGTACTTTCTCCTTCGTGTTGGCAACCCATTGGGCGGCTTTCATAATGCGGTTCATGTAGGACCACTGCGGAATGATGTGCGAATCCTTAATGGTTTCGGCACTACCTCTCATCAAGTCTTCCGTTATGATGTCAACGCCGAAAGAGGCTATGATTTCGGATATCTTGTGCTGTATGAGTTGGTCGTTATGGTAAGGCCGTCCTGCCAAAAGGATGACCATTCGATCTTCTTCTTTGGCTTTTTGTAGTGTGTGCCAAGCCTTTTCGTAGAGCGTGTTTTCGAAAGTTTTCTTCGCCTCCAATGCTTTTTCGAAGGCATTGGCGAATCTTTTCTTGGAGAAGAAAGCTCCGGTTACTTTTTCGATATATTGGCGACACGCTTTCTCCAAAAGTTCTTTGTTGTCGAAGTTGATGATAGGTGAATCGAATGGTATGCCATGTTTCCCTTCTGGGTTGATGGAACTTCTTATCACGTCAGAGTAACCTGACACGATAGGGCAGTTGTAGCTGTTGTTGGAGTTTGCCTCGCTCTGCTCGTATATTACGTAAGGGAAGAGAATCCTATCCACACCTTTGTTGATGAGGTCGAAGATATGGCCGTGTGTGATTTTGGCAGGGAAACAGATGTTGTCTGCCATGACGGTGTTCAATCCCTTTTCGTAAAGTTTGAAAGTGGAACGAGAAGAGCTTTTTACCTCGATGCCGTTTAATGTGAGAAGGGTATTCCAGAATTGGAAATTCTCGTATTGGTTGAGTGCTCTAGGAATACCGATTGTGCAAATCGGTTTCTCGTTCGGAAGCAATCTTACTTTTTTGTTGAATGCTAGCTCGGAGCGGAATAGGCTCATGTTGAACGCCGTCCGTATCTTTTCGCCTTTGTTCGTGTATACTTTTTCGCATTTGTTGCCCGAGTAGAAAGTCTTTCCGTTGGCAAATGTGTTTTTGAGTATTTGACAATTGTTTTCGCATCCTACGCATCGCATTTGAGCCGTAGCGTAGCTCTCCAATTTTGCTAATTCGTCTAATGGAACGAAGGAGTTTCCGTCGCACATTTTCTTCGCATGGAGCGCGGCTCCGTAGGCACCCATCAATTCTGGGTAGTTGGACACGGCGACGGTTTCTCCCGTCGACTTTTCAAAAGCACGTACTACTGCGATGTTTCTCATCGTTCCTCCTTGAAGCACGATGTGTTTGCCTAACTCTTTTGTGTCCTTAAGTTTCAATACCTTGTAGAGACAGTTCTTGATGACGGAGTAGGCTAGTCCGGCGGATATGTCCTCCACGGAAGCATTTTCGCGCAGGCATTGTTTTACCTTCGAGTTCATGAAGACGGTGCAACGTGTGCCTAGGTCGGAAGGATTTGTGCTATGGCATGCTTTGTTCACGAAATCACTGATTTCGCATTGCAGGGATGTGGCGAAATTGTCTATGAACGAACCACATCCGGAAGAGCAGGCCTCGTTGATTTCCAATCGGTTGATTGCTCCGTTTTCGACAAAAATGGCTTTCATGTCTTGTCCGCCGATGTCGAGGATGAAGGAGACCTCCGGATCGAGTTTGTAAGCCGCCGTATAGTGGGCAATGGTTTCCACCATGCTGAATTTGAGCCCGAAAGCAGTCTTTATGAGATCTTCGCCGTAACCTGTGGAGCAGCTGCCTTTTACTTTTAGTTTTTTCCCTTGCTTTTCACACTCTTCGACTAAGATGGATAACCCTTTCTTTACGGTTTCCAATGCCTTGCCTCCATTCTTGTGGTAGTAGGTGAAGAATATGCGGTCTTGGTTGTCCGTGGCTACGATTTTAGTAGTTGTGGAACCAGAGTCGATACCTATATAGCATTCGTCGTCTGCGATGTCAAGGATGGAGCATTTCTCTATTTTTGTTTTGCTCTTTTCTGTTTTCCAAGCTTCCAGTTCTTCGTCGCTGTCGAAAAGTGGCGCCAATCCTGATTTGGCAGGTTTGAAGTCGGTCTTTTCTTTGAATTTTTCGATTAGCAGCGATAGATTGGTTGCTTCGGATTCTAAATCTTGGCAGTTGAGACTGGCTCCCCATGCCGGTACGACGGAGGCGTGGGGTGAGAAGATGAGATCCTCGTCTTTTGCGTCGAGTTTTTCTTTGAATGCTTTGCGCAAAGCGGGGATGAAGGCAAACGGTCCACCGCAAAGGAATACTTTGGGTTTGATGTCGCTTCCTCTCGATAGGGTGGATATGACTTGGGTCGCCACTGCGTTGAAGATGGAGGCGGCGATGTCTTCTCTTTTTACGTTGAGGCTGATGAGGTTCTGAATGTCAGTTTTGGAAAAGACACCACAACGAGAGGCAATCGGATAGATGTCCGTGGCTTCTTCTGCTAATTTGCCGAGTTCAGAGGGAGTTACACCCATGATGGCAGCCATCTGGTCGATGAATGCTCCTGTTCCTCCTGCGCAGTTTCCGTTCATGCGGATGTCTGCTTGCATCTTGTCATTGAAGAAGATGATTTTACTGTCTTCCCCACCGATGTCCACTAATGTTTTTACACTAGGATGTTTTTTCTCTATCACAAGTGTGGCAGCCACAACTTCTTGGATGAAAGGAAGATTGTATCGTTCAGCCAAACCCATTCCGGCAGAACCAGTGACCGCTATCTTTGCTTCGAAATCGCCGAGTTTCTCCAAGGCCTTTTCTAAGGATTGTGAAAGGGCTAGGGGAATGTTGGCATTGTGCCTATTGTAATCGGTGAATGTGATTTCTCCGTTATTGTCTGTGATAACCGTCTTTAGCGTGGTTGAGCCTGCATCAAGACCGATGTTGAATTTGATGTTGCTTTTGTTGTTAGGGTTTGTTGACATAAATTTAGAACCGTTTGTAACTCTCTCTCTACTCTATGGCTACAAAGGTACAAATTTATTCGCAGACGAAATGCTATGTATGCAAATATTTGTGATATTTGAGGATTCTTTCCCTTGCTGTTTACTTTATGTCGTCAAACTTCGCCTTAATCACCTTCTTCCTACCACCCGAACATTGACGAAACGATTGCAATGCCATCAAACTTCGCTTTGACCACCATCTTGCCCGTTTTGTCAATGACTCCATATTTTCCATCGAGTTTAATTATGGATAGACCTCCGGAGAATGGGCAGGCGTAGTCAAACTGAGGCTTGATTACGACCTTGCCTGTTTTGTCTATGAACCCATATTTTTTTCTATCTTCAATTATTACGGACAATCCTTCTGAGAATTTGTGTTCGTTCCCAAGATCAAACTGAGGCTCGATAACAATCTTACCAGTTTTGTCAATGAAGCCATCTTTCCCATTGATGCTAATTGCGGCAAGGCCTTCTGAAAAGGATCCGGCGTAGTCAAATTGAGGCTTGATTGCTATTTCTCCCGTTTTGTCGATGAATCCATTTTTGTTTCTGATGATAATTTTAGACAATCCTTCTTTGAATTTAAAGAAAGACTCAAGGCTAAATTTGGGGGCAATAACCACCTTGCCTGTTTGGTCAATAAAGCAACGTCTTTCTTCGAGGAGAATCGGAGCTAATCCTTCTGAAAAGTCTTCGGCTTGCTCAAACTGAGGTTCGATGACTATCTTGCCAGTTTTGTCAATGTAGCCCCATTTGTCAATTCTACCATATTCGTCAGCAACTCCAATCAAGGCTAAGCCTTCGGAAAAATTTTCGGCATAGTCAAATTGAGGCTTGATGACCAATTCCCCGTTTTTGTCGATGAATCCACAGCCCTCACCATAGCATTCTACCCTGGCCAATCCTTCTGAAAAGGTATCGGCTTGGACAAACTGGGGTTTGATGACTGTCTTGCCGGTTTTGTCAATGTAGCCCCACTGTTCGTCCTCCATAATCAAGGCTAAGCCTTCTGAAAATCCAAGGGCCTTCTCAAACTGAGGTTGGATAACCCAATTCCCTCTTTGGTCTATATATCCCCACTTCTCTCCTTGCTTGGCCGCAAAAAAGGCTTCTCCCACTTTCTCCTCTTGGCATGCGCTCAGATGGATAAGTGTAAGTAGAAAAAATAAGGCTATTTTGTTCATTTTTATTGTTTTATGATACTCGTTGTACTCGTGTCTTGGTGCTCCTTCATGGATTTAAACTTCTCCTCATATAATTCTCTTCCGCACGATCTTTTAAGTTTACGAGGAATTTTGCGAGCCTCCATTCTATTACTTCCTTGTATTTGCTTTGGGTGAAGAAGAGGTCGATGATGAAGCCGAATCTCAGTTTCGAGTGTAGGGTGAGGACGGTCTTGTTTTGCCCTTGGGGAATGGAGGAAATGCAGATGTGCCCATCGTTCAGTACCTTGACTTTTTTGGTGACGTTTAGGTTCAAGTCTTTTTTCCCCGTGGGGTGTTTTACGCTTTTCAATTCTCCTTCGATGCTGAATTCCGTTACGTCGCTTTCATCTATAATCATCATTAGATTAACGATGTATACATCTGTTTCGGGGTAGAAAGTGACGCTTTTCTCGTAGAGTTGAACATTGTCTTCTTTGGATTTGTTCTTGGGTCTTCCTAACCCATAGAAGGCCCATCGGAGATTTTTTGTGGGTTCGTTTTTTAGTCCATTGTAAATGTCATCCAACACCAACTCCACATCTTCGGCTGGTGCGTTGACGATGCAGGAACTATATGTGTAAAAGTACCTGTCGCTTTTGTATTCCGACTTCGTTCCGTTAGAAGTTTTTTGCGCCGTTAGGGCAAAGTGGAATGAAAAAAACAATAAAAACGTATATATATACCACATGGTGACGGTGCATCATAAATTTCGGTAAATATACAAAAATGGCGTGATGTGAAAACAATATGCGTAGATATTTGAAAAAAAACTCGTTAAAATGCTGAATTTTCGTTAATATTAGCAAACGAGCTATCTCCTGATGAGTCGGAAGCATGGGATTATTTTGATTTTGAGTTATTTTTGCAGCCAAGTGAATTTTTTCTGTTTTTTGATGATTTTATGGGGATAATCGAACTCTTTCGTTCTTATAAGCCGTTTTATGTTCGTAATTTGAAGATTGCAATTCCTGCGGTATTGTCCCAGTTGGGGCAAGCTGTTGTGATTTTGGCCGATTCGATGATGGTGGGAAGGCTTGGAACCGATGAGTTGGCGGCAGTCTCTTTTGCGGGGGCAATCGTCCTGGTGGGTTTCTTGTTTGCCTTGGGAATTACGTTTGGAGCGACGCCTTTGATTGGATGTCAATATTCGGGAGGAAAGCATCTCCGGGCTGCTAGCCTTTTCCAAAATTCGATTTTGTTGGACTTGTTGGTGGCTGCCGTTATTTGTGGGGTGTTGTATATAATCTCTTTTTTCTTGGATGAGATGGGGCAGGCAAAGGAAGTATGCACGTTGGCTCGTCCCTATTATCTTTGGTTGGTGGCCTCTCTCCCTCCTTTGTTCCTTTTCCAGGCATTTAAGCAATTTATGGAGGGGTTGGGGAATACCAAGATTGCCATGGTTATTACGTTGGCTACCAATTTCTTAAATGTTTTGTTGAACTATGTCTTCATCTTTGGAAAGTGGGGATTTCCTTTCTGGGGTGTGGAGGGTGCTGGTTTGGCTACATTCCTTTCTAGATTGGCTATGCCTCTTGCTTTTGGACTTGTCTTTGTTTATCGAGTGTCATTGCTCCGTTATTTCCGTCTTTTCCGAATGAGGGCATTCTCTATGTCTGAATTGTATGCTTTGGGGAAAGTGGGAGTTCCTATCGGTTCTCAAATGTTGGTTGAGTCCTTCTCTTTTAGCCTTGCTGCTGTGATTGTCGGTTGGTTTGGCGCGGTTTCTTTGGCCAGTCACCAAATTGCGATGAATGTCTCCTCTCTGACTTTCATGATGGCAAGTGGCATAGCGGCGGCGACGACTATACGTGTGAGCCACCAGATGGGAGTAGGGGATTATTTCTCGATGAGGAAAGCTGGCATTGCTTCTATGCATTTGTGCGTTTGCGTGAATTCAATATGGGCGATATTGATGCTGGTCTTCCTGTATGAGATACCGTTGGCTTTCACTTCCGATCCGTTGGTGGTGGACCTTTCTGCTTTGCTTTTGGTGATGTGCGCTATTTATCAAATTGCGGATGGGTTGCAGGTGGTTGCTTTGGGGGCTCTTCGGGGAATGGCAGATGTGGAAAGTCCTATGCGGATAACGGTCGTGTGTTATCTTTTTGTCAGTTTGCCGGTGGCTTACTTTTGTGGAGTTCTCCTTGATTGGGGGGCTTGTGGTGTATGGATGGGCTTTATTTTCAGTTTGAATTTGGTGGCCTTTTTGTTGATTAAACGCTTTTTGAAGGTGTCGGCGCAGTTGATGGCTCACGGTAGTGCCGGTTTTTCGGATCACGGTGTCGTCACAACGGGGGAAAAGTAGTGATTTTTGGGAGGCTCTTTTATAAAGTCGTTCGAAATAGTGTGCTTTTCATCATAAAAGATTAAATTTGCACAAGTAAAATAGTATAGTATGATTACGAAAATTATAGATGAAGAGTTGATTCAGCAGACGAAAGAGGAGATTTTGAATGCCAGCAATATTGTCATTGTCTCTCATGTCTCCCCTGATGGTGATGCAATAGGGTCTTCTCTTGCTTTGTTCCAGTTCTTGAAGATCATGGAGAAGAACGTGACGGTAATCATGCCGAATGCCTTCCCCGATTTTTTGAAATGGATGCCGGGTTGCAATGAAATCCTTGTCTATGCGGAAAAGAAAGCGCAGGCGGATAAGGCTATTGCGCAAGCAGATTTGATTTTTGCTTTGGATTTCAATACTTTGCATCGTATAGGCGAGATGGGTACGGTTGTTGCGGATGCGCAGGCAAGAACGGTCTTGGTGGATCACCATCTTGATCCGGGTGGTTTTGCGGATGTCGTTGTCTCATACCCTAAAATGGCGTCTACGTCTGAGATGGTTTTCCGTATTATTTGCCGAATGGGCTATTTTACGGAGATGTCGAAGGAGTGTGCCGAATGTATCTATACGGGAATGATGACGGATACTGGGGCGTTTACTTACAACTCCAATAATGCGGAGATGTATATCATTGTTTCCGAGCTGATTAAGAAGGGTGTTGATAAGGATGCCATCTATCGCAAGGTTTACAATAACTATTCGGCAGATCGTTTCCGTCTGATGGGACATCTTCTCAGTGAGAATATGAAGATTTATCCAGAAATTGGTACGGCTCTGCTTACGCTGACAAGCGCGGAGTTGAAAAAGTATAACTTCAGGAAGGGCGATACGGAAGGTTTTGTCAACATACCGCTTTCCATTAAGGGCATTGTCTTTTCGGCCTTTATCAAGGAGGATGCGGGTATGGTGAAGATTTCCCTTCGTTCGCAAGGATCCTTCCCAACGAATAAGTTCTCTTCGAATGTCTTTGGCGGAGGCGGACATCTCAATGCTTCTGGCGGAGAGTCGTATGTCTCTTTGGATGAGACGGTGAAGAAGTTCGAGGCGGCATTGCCTGAATATAAGGATTTGTTGGTCGCTGAAATAAAGAAGGGAACGGAAAATGCGTGATATCTGGAATATATTCATCTCCCTTGCGGTTCTCTTTTCTGTGGTGGCTTGCCATAGCAATGATGCTCCGCAGGTGCCTTTCAACAAATTGCCGAAGAATACGATAAATGACGATTTGATGGCCTTGAATGCGGGCTTTATGGAGTTGGAGCGGGAGGACATCAAGCATTATATCGATTCTCTGGGCTTGCAGATGGATACGACGATTTCCGGTTTGCATTATCGCATTGACGAGGAAGGTTATGGCGATTCGGTGGCTAAGTTTGACGAGGTGACTATCCGCTATACGATGACTTTGTTGGATGGAACCACTTGCGACGACCTTCGTGAGACGGTGAAGATGGTGCGTCTGGGAAAGGGAAATCTTATAAAAGGATTGGAGGAGGCTGTCAGTATGTTGAAGGTCTCTGGTTCGGGTACGTTCATCATTCCATCTTATTTAGCGTATGGTGTTTCTGGGAAAATTGGTTGTGTTCCACCGTGGAACCCCCTCTTTTGCAAAGTCTGTTTGATTGAGAAGCGGAAATAGCATTTTCCCGAGTTGTACAAAAATATTTTCGGAGATATAGATTTTTATGATTGGATATTTGAAATTGTATGTATGCGCTCTTTTGTTGTTGCTTATGGGCGCGTCGTCGTGTAGCAGAACAAAGAGTTATGCGGATTATGTGAACGAGGAGAATTCTGCTATTAGTTCTTACTTGAAAAAGGAGAACATTGAGGTGGTCAATACGATGCCTACGGGAGATGACGAGTGGTTCTCTTCTGATGGGCGACCTGTCTATTTTAAGGATTCGTATGGCATGTACTACCATCAGATAGCAAAGGGAGAGGGAACCATGAAGCCTCAAACGGGTTATACGGCGTATGTGCGCTATGTGGGTACTGATTTGGATGGTCAGGTCTATTATAGTTGTACGTCTAAAACCTCGGCGGATCCGGTCTCTTTCACATTGTCATCTAGTTCGGGTAGCATCTATGGTGTGGGATTCCAGAACGCTGTCCGTTTGATGCGTGCAGGCGGTAATTGCCGGGTGATAATTCCTTTCTCAGTAGGAAATGGAACCAATCAGATGCTTTCGGGTTTGTCATCGTCTGATATGGGTGATTATCGTCCGATGGTATATGATATTTGGTTGGTTAATGTGGAATAACGGCAGGGCATTATGTTGAGCAAAGGCAAGATAAAGTTGGTGCAATCTCTTTCCCGAAAGAAGGAGAGGGATGAATCTTCTTTATTTGTGGCGGAAGGAAACAAGATCGTCTCGGATTTGTTCCCGTTGTTCCGTTGCAAACTTTTGTTGGCAACATCCGACTTCTTGGCTTCGCATTCTGATTGGCAGGCGGAGGAGATTGTGGAGGTCTCTCGTGATGAGATGGAGAGGGCTTCGTTGATGTGTTGTCCTCAGTCTGCTTTGGCAGTCTTTTATAAGAGGGACTATACGTTGCAAAAGGATCTCTTGCCATCCCGTCTTTCGCTCATGCTTGATGCTGTGCAGGATCCAGGCAATTTGGGTACGATTATTCGTATTGCGGATTGGTTTGGCATCAAAGATATATTATGTTCGGAGAACACGGTGGATTTGTATAACCCTAAGGTCGTCCAATCTACGATGGGTGCTTTGGGGCGTGTCGATGTCCATTATGGCGATCTGAACTCTCTTTTGGATGAAATGAAGGGGCGAATCTCTGTCTTTGGCACTTTCCTTGAAGGAGAGAACATATATGAAAGGGAACTCCCGTCTTGTGGAATTATCGTGATGGGAAATGAGGGAAATGGTATCTCTTCGGAACTTTCAAAAAGGGTGACAGATCGATTGTATATCCCATCTTTTCAAACTGGGGAGGGTTGCTCCGAATCGTTGAATGTGGCTGTGGCTACGGCAATAACTTGTTCCGAGTTTCGTCGTAGGCGAGTGGGCTTGTGACAAGGGTTAAGTTGTCGCAGGTGTTTATTAGAATTTGTATAGATGAAAAAGAAGAGTTCGTTTTATAATAAGATTCGTTTCAAGTACAAGTTGTCTGTGTTGAACGAGAACACATTGGAAGATGTTTGGCATATCCGTCTTTCGGCGTTGAATGTATTCCTTTCCGTGTTTTTCGTGGCAGTGCTTTATTTCTTCATCATAGCGGTGTTGATCATTTATACGCCTTTACGAGGTTTCTTGCCCGGTTATACGGACAATGCGAAACTTAGTAAGCAGATCTTGGTTGACGCGATGCGTATTGATTCCATGTATCAGGCGGTCTCGACAAATACCGCTTATGTGGAGATGTTGCGGCGTGTGATGGCGAGCGAGATTCCTGTCGATTCGACCGCTACGATTAAGTCCATTACGGAAAAGGAACGTGAACATTATAATTTGGACCCTTCAAAGAAGGAGTTCGCTTTCCGTTCGGAATATGAAGAGTCGGAAAAGTCGACTGCCTCTGTCCATACGCAGAGTTCCTCTTCCGAATTCCTGATGTGTTCGCCTGTGGTCGGTTTGGTCACTGCCAAGTTTGACCCTTCTCAGGGACGCTATGGTATGACTGTCGTGGCGGAGCGAAAATCCAGTGTCCATTCTATTTTGGATGGAGTGGTTGTCTTCTCAGGTTATGATGGGAAAGGTGATTATGTCTTGCAAGTGCAACATGCGGATGCCTTGCTTTCAATCTATAGGATAAAGCAACCCTTCTTGAAAAAGGTGGGTGACGATGTCCATGCAGGAGAAATTTTGGCGACATTCTTGGGCAAGGCTTCCGAGTTTGAAGTGAATTTTGAAATATGGAAGGCGGGAAAGCCCGTCAATCCAGCAACTTATTTATCGTTTAAGTAAGAGCTTTCTAATAGCGAAAGAGATGAAAAAGCAGATAGCAATATTAGGTTCGACGGGTTCTATCGGAACTCAGGCTCTGGAGGTCATTGAGGACCAACCGGAACTTTTTGAAGTCTATGCCATTACAGCAAACAATAGGGCTGAGGAACTCGTGGCGCAGGCTCGTAAGTTCAATCCCGAGGTGGTGGTTATTGCAAATAAGGATAAGTATGCTTTCGTGAAGGAGTCCCTTTCCGACTTGCCGATAAAGGTTTTTGCGGGGGCTGAGTCGATCGCGGAAGTGGCGGCTATGGAACCTGTTGATATTGTGCTTACGGCCATGGTGGGCTATGCTGGATTGAAACCGACCATCTCCGCTTTGAAGGCGGGCAAGACTATTGCTTTGGCCAACAAGGAGACGTTGGTGGTGGCGGGTGATCTGGTTTGCGACTTGGCTCAGCAGTATAAGTGCGCCATCCTCCCTGTCGATTCGGAACATTCTGCTGTGTTCCAATGTTTGGCGGGTGAGTTGAGTCCGATAGAGAAGATCATTCTGACGGCTTCTGGTGGACCTTTCCGTGGCAAAGACCGAAAGTTCTTGGAGAGTGTGACGCCTGCAGCTGCTTTGAAGCATCCAAATTGGGACATGGGAGCAAAAATCACGATTGATTCTGCTTCTATGATGAATAAGGGATTTGAGGTGATCGAGGCTAAATGGTTGTTTAATGTCCGACCTGACCAAATCGAGGCGGTTGTCCACCCTCAATCGTTGATTCATTCGATGGTTCGTTTCGAGGATGGATCCGTGAAGGCACAGATGGGATTGCCAGACATGAAGTTGCCTATCCAATATGCTTTTGGCTATCCTATGCGTCTGAAAAACAATTATCCACGTTTGGATTTCTATAATTGTCCTTCATTGACGTTCGAAAAACCTGACACGGAGGTTTTCCGTAATTTGGCTTTGGCCTACGAGGCATTGGACAAAGGCGGAAATATGCCTTGTATCTTGAATGCGGCAAATGAGGTGGTTGTGGCTGCCTTTTTGAAGGAGCAAATCAGTTTCCTTCGGATGTCAGACGTAATAGAGGAGACGATGCGTCGCGTGGCTTTCATCTCCAAGCCTACTTATGATGATTATGTGGCTACGGATGAGGAGTCTCGCAAAGTGGCTTTGTCTCTGATTTAATTGTAATTCTTCTTCATTAAAATTTAAAAAGAGTATTCATGTTGACTTCAGTCTTTCAATTATTCCTATCCTTGATGATTCTTGTGCTAGTGCATGAGTTTGGTCACTTTTTGTTTGCTCGGATATTCAAAATTAGGGTGGAGAAGTTTTATATTTTCTTTAATCCGGGTTTTTCTCTGTTTCGTTATAAGCCTAAAAACAGTGAGACTGAGTATGGTATAGGATGGTTGCCTTTGGGCGGCTATGTCAAGATAGCGGGTATGGTGGACGAGTCGATGGACCGCGAGCAGATGGCAGAACCTGAGAAGGAGTGGGAGTATCGTTCCCATCCAGCATGGCACCGTTTGTTTGTTACGGTGGCAGGCGTAGTCTTTAATTTCATATTGGCGCTTTTGATTTATACGTTTGTCGCTTTCCATTGGGGAGATTCTTACATTCCGCTCAATTCGGCTTCTTATGGAATGGAGTTTAGCAATGCTGCCTTAAAGGTGGGATTCCGAGATGGAGATATCCTTCACTCCGCAGATGGCGTTTTGTTGGACGAAGCCTTTGATGATGCTGCTTTCCGGAAGATTGTGGAGGCTAAGACGGTGACAGTTCGCCGAGAGGACTCTCTTGTCAACATTCCGATTCCTTCCGATTTTGTGCAACGTCTGATGCGTGATAACAAAGGCTTTGCGAATTATAGAGTGCCTTTTGTTATCGATTCTGTGATGCCGAATTCACCTGCTTCCAAAGCGGGGCTGTTAAAGGACGATCAGTTCCTCACCGCAAAGGGGAATGTGGCTTTCCGTTCGGATTGTACCGTACTCTTTGCTCAATCGAAGGGGAAAGAGTTGCCTTTGTCTATTTTGAGGGGAACCGATACATTGTCTTTGCGGATTACGCCAGATGAAAATGGACGTATTTGTGTCTATATGAAGCCGTTGACCTGTTTCTATACGCCGGTTGAACTTAAGTATGGATTCTTTGAGTCGATCCCCGTGGGAATTAAAAAGGGAGTTTCTAAGTTGACGGGTTATGTGGGCGACATGAAATATCTCTTTATGAAGGATGGCGGTGCGAGTATAGGAGGTTTCTTGACGATAATGAGCCTTTTCCCTCCTGAATTTGATGCTCAAATCTTTTGGCAAGTGACGGCGTTCTTGTCGCTGATACTTGCTTTTATGAATATATTGCCAATTCCGGCGTTGGACGGCGGACATGTACTTTTCATCTTGTATGAGATGATTTTCCGTCGTAAGCCAAGCCAAAAGTTCATGGAGAGGGCCTTGATGATAGGTATGATTTTCTTGATGGCCTTGTTGCTTTATGCGAATACGAATGACGTGATTCGAACTTTCTTCTCGAATTGATGGGGCGGAAAGGCAATTTTTTACATAAAATGTAGTTCTATTTTTGTAATATTAAATGAAAATAGTTTTGAAAACCAAATTTGTTATATTATCAGGGTTGTTTTTGTTGCTCGTGTTTGGAGGATGCTCCACGAAGAAGAACACGGCAACAAGGCGTGGTTACCATGCCATGACTACGAAATACAATGTCTATTTCAACGCGAACGAGTCCTATAAGAAAGGTTATAAGAAGATTGAGGAGGCGGAGAAGATTGACTACTCCAATGTGATCGATATGTATCCTGTCAGCAATTCTGCAACAAAGGGTGTGGCTGTCAGTGACATGAAGCGTACGCAGGATAAGTGCGAGAAGGCCATAAAGGAGCATTCTATTAAGAAGAAGCCTAAGAAGAAATTTGAGAAGATGCGTGATCCTAAATACGCCTCTTTCTACAATCAGGAGGAGTTCAACCCTAAGATGGATGACGTTTGGATGCTTTTTGCCAAGGCAAAATATTACTCCAATGATTATTTGGCTGCTTCGGCCATGTTTACCTATATCATCAAACATTTCTCGGAGGATAAGGCTCTTGTGGCTGAGGCTTCTATCTGGAAGGCTAAGTCCATGAAGGAGATGGATTGGTTCTACGAAGCAGAGGATATTTTGAAGAAGGTTTCCGACGAGGCTTTCGACGACCGTCTGAACAATCTCTATTCGGGTGCGTTTGCTGATTTGTTGATTGCTCAACATGAGTATAAGGAGGCAATCCCATATTTGTTGACGGCGATAGAGACGGAGAAGAAAAAGAAGACGCGTCAACGTTTCATTTTTATTGCTGGCCAATTGTATCAGGCTTTGGGCGAGAAGGATAAGGCTTACGAGATGTATGAAAAGTTGCTCTCCTCCACTACGACGTATGAGATGGAGTTCAATGCAAAGATTCGCCAGACGGAAGTCTATTCGGGTGGTGAAAGCAAGAATATCATCAAGTCGATGGAGAAGATGGCCAAGAAGTCTAAAAATAAGGATTATCTGGATCAGATTTATTATGCCATCGGTAACGTATACTTGGCAAAGGGCGATACGGCGGAGGCTATAGCGAACTATATCAAATCGGCGGAGAAGAGTACCCGAAACGGTTTGGAGAAGGCTCAGACGCTGATCTCTTTGGGTGACATCTACTATGGTCGTGCAGAGTATTTCAAGGCACAACCTTGTTATGCTGAGGCCATTACGATTATAGATCAGACACATGACGATTATGCACGCGTCTCTAAATTGGCTCCTGTCTTGGATGAGTTGGCTCGTGATTATGAGACTGTTCAGTTGCAGGATAGTTTGCAACTTTTGGCTAAGGCTCCTCGTGAGACTCGTATGGCAGTCATCAATTCTGTCATCAAGAGGTTAAGGGATGAGGAGATCGCCCGTCGTAAGCAGGAGGAACAAGAACGCTTGGAGCGTGAACGTCTCGGAATGGAAATCGAAAATATGGCCATCATGGACGATCGTGCCCTTGGCAAACAGAATCGAAGCACTTGGTATTTTGCTAACCGTAGCACGGTGGAGAAGGGTAAATTGGAGTTCCAAAAGAAATTCGGTAGACGTAAGTTGGAAGATGATTGGAACCGTAAGAATAAGACAATCACAGTCTTCTCTGAGGAGTCTTTGGCTGATGCTTCTTCATTTGAACAGGATGCGGAAGGCGAAGGTGGCTTGGATGGTAACGGACAGCCAGTTCAGAAAAAGACAACCTTGTCTGCTGAAAACGACCCTATGCGTCCGGAGTATTATTTGAGGCAAATGCCGTTTACGCCTGAACAGGTGGAGGCTTCCGATAAGCAGATTGCCGATGCGTTGTTTAACATGGGTGTCGTTTACGACGAGAAGTTGCAGGATTATCCTCGGGCGGTTGAGGCCTTCAAGGAGTTCTGTCGCCGATTCCCGACGGATAAACGGGTGCCTGATGCCTATTTCTATGCTTACCGTATAGGTGGTAAGATGCAGGATTCGAATGTCGAGACGACTTACCGGGATTTGCTAGTTAGCCAATACCCAGATACGAAGTATGCTAAGATTCTCTCAGATCCTAATTATAGGGCTAAGTTGGAACGTATGTTGGTGGAGCAGGATTCGTTGTATCAGGATGCCTACAAGGCTTATTTGAAGGGCGATTTTGCGGAGGTTAACCGCAGCACGGAATATATGGAGAAAACTTATCCTGTGTCTTCTCTGATGCCGAAGTTCTTGCTGTTGCGTTCTTTGGGTATCGGTAAGACGGGTAGCCGTGACTCTTTCTCTACGGCATTGAAGGATTTGTTGGATCGTTATCCGACCAGCGACGTGGCTCCTATGGCAAAGGATATCTTGGCTTTGATGACGCAGGGTAACAACCCTACGGCAGGATCTCCAGGTGCGTTGAGCGCTTTGCGTGATGAGCAGGCTCAGGCGGAGGCTGTCCAAAACGGAGTGGGTGAGCGTCTGCTCTCTTCCAATCCAAATGTTCCTTACCTGTTTAGGTTGGAGACGGATACGGCGAAAGTAAATCCGAACCGTTTGCTTTATACGGTGGCCATGTATAACTTCACGAAGTTCTTGGTGAAAGACTTTGACTTGTCTCTACGTAAAGGAGACTTGACGGTTTCCGGCCTTGACAATTTGGAGGAGGCTCTTTGGTATTGTAATGGCATATTCGAGGACGATGGTGTCCGCAAACTGTTGATCGGAACGGAGTATAAGTACCATCTGATCTCTGTGGAGAACAGTGAACTTATCGGTTTGAAATATTCGATGGAGGAGTACGAGAAGTTCTATAATGATAGTATTCTCGCCGTACGAAAGACCCGCAAGGCTTCTTCAGGAAAGGCCAAGGTAGAATTGGTGGATATGGATCAAAAGTCTTTGGACGAGCTTTCTGAAAAGAACTCCTCTTTGAAGAATATCAAGGAGGGTGAGGATTTGATGAAGGCGAAACTGACTTCCGACCAAAAATCGAAGGAGAATGCGAAAGAAACTCTTCCTGCTAAGTCAGAAGTGGCTGATAATAAACAGAAAGAGGCGACTTCGGAGAAGAATGACGCCGCTAAACAGCCGGTTGCTCAGCCAGAGAAGAAAACTCAGGAGCCAGGGGCAAAGAAGGAGTTGAAGAAGTACAAGGGCTTGTATACCTACGATGATGAGGCGCCTCACTACTATGTGATTTTGGCGGCCAATGCATCAAAGGATGAGGCTGTCAAGAGTGCGGTGAATGCTTATAACCAATCCAATAATCCTTTGATGAATCTCTCTTTCTCGATGGATTCTACGTCGGCATTCCCTCGTATCTATGTTGTTGGTGTCATTCCTGATGCGACGACGGCTAAGCGTTATATCCACCAAGTGGTTAAGAGCGTGGAGATTAAGACTGCTCTAAGTGGTGTGCAATATAAGAACATCGTTATCTCCAAGGATAATTTGGAGACGTTAAAGCAGTCGGGCAATATAAACGTGTATATGGAATTGTTTAAACGTCTCTATTTGGGACGTTGACAACTCCGTTTTAATCCTTAATTTGTTTGGAAATGAGTAGAATACTTTGGGCAGATGATGAAATAGATTTGTTGAAGGCTCATGTCCTTTTCTTGGAGAAAAAGGGTTATGAGGTGGTTTGTGTGAGTAATGGCTATGATGCGGTGGAGACTTGCTCCAAGGAGCATTTTGACATCATTTTCTTGGATGAAAATATGCCGGGAATGAACGGCTTGGAGGCTCTCTCGAAGATAAAGGAGATTGACAATACGGTTCCCGTGGTCATGATTACGAAGAGCGAGGAGGAGAACATCATGAATCAGGCTATCGGTAATAAAATAGCCGACTATCTGATTAAGCCAGTCAATCCCAACCAGATTTTACTCTCTCTTAAGAAAAACATCAATAAGGAGGAGATCGTGTCGGCAACGGCAACGGATAGTTACCGTTCGGAGTTCGGGCGTATTGGCATGCAAATCAACGATTCACTAACCTTCCAAGATTGGATGGATGTCTATCGTAAACTGGTCTATTGGGAACTGGAGTTGGAAAACGCCGGTAATCAGATGGACGAGGTGTTGCGCATGCAGAAGGACGAAGCCAACTCTACTTTTGTCAAGTTCATCAAGCGAAACTACGAGGGTTGGTTTAATGAGGGGGCAGACCGTCCGATGATGAGTCCCGATTTGTTCAAGAAAAAGGTCTTCCCGTTGCTGGATGCAGGCGAGCAGGTCTTTTTTATCGTGATAGATAATTTCCGTTTCGACCAATGGCGTGTCGTTAAGGAGTTGTTGAGAAGTGATTTTGTGACGGTGGATGAGAGTCTCTATTGCTCCATTTTGCCGACGGCTACCCAATATGCACGTAATGCTATCTTTTCAGGCTTGATGCCTTCCCAGATTCAACGTATGTTCCCAAAACTATGGGTTGAGGAGGAAGATGAGGAGGGAAAGAATCTTCACGAAGAGGAGTTGATTCAGACGCAGATAGATCGTTTCCGTAAGAAATACACCTTCTCCTATAATAAGATTAATGATTCCCAGTCGGGAGAGAAGTTGGTGGATAATATCGCTTCGTTGATGCAGAATCAACTGAATGTGGTGGTCTTCAATTTTGTGGATATGCTCTCCCATGCTCGTACGGAGTCGAAGATGATTCGTGAGTTGGCCTCCTCTGAGGCTGCCTACCGTTCGTTGACGTTGTCTTGGTTCAAGCACTCTTCCATCTTGGACTTTTTGAAGGTCTTGGCTCAGAAGAATGTGAAGGTTATGATAACGACCGACCACGGAACTATTCGGTCCAACAATGCCATACGGATTGTGGGCGATAAGAATACTAACACGAATTTGAGATATAAAGTAGGTAAGAATTTGGATTATAATGCCAAAGAGGTCTTCGCAATCAAGCAGCCCGATAAGATCGGCTTACCGTCTCCTAATGTGAGTTCAACTTACGTCTTTGCCGGCAATGACGACTTTTTTGCCTATCCCAACAACTATAATTATTATGTCTCTTATTATAAGGGGACATTCCAGCATGGAGGTATCTCTATGGAGGAGATGTTGGTGCCTATTGTGACGCTAAAAGGAAAATAATCGATATTAGAGGCGTGGCTTTTCATGCCATTTTGAATGAAAAATAAAAAAATCCATAGTGTTCGGTAAAACGAAGACTATGGATTTTATTTTTTGCTTGGTTTGTTTTAATGAGGCCTATATCCTGACTTTTCCAAGATTTCTTGTGCTTTTATTTTCAACATTTCTTGAATCGTGACCTCCTCGTTCTTATCCATGTAGGCACGTACTATTTGCCATCCGATCCAAATGCCTGTCCGGCCTGGTGATTCTTGAGGGAAATAGGATGTGAAAGGTGCTGGGGTTGTGTATTTGGCGATGAGAACTTGGTCTGTCGAGAACAAGTGCCTATTGTCGGTCAAATAGCCCCACATTTGAGCTTCGTTGGCATCGCACCAATTCCATTGATCTTGAGTGTACCCCATGAGTTCGGTCTTTTCTGTGTTGGGGAAGAGGGCTTCGAGCAGGTACATCAGTTTGCCTTGATAGATGATGTTGTCAAGAAGGTTGGGGTTCTCCTCTGCCATTGGAATTTCTGATTCCACCCATCCTTTGACCGCATCTGACGCAATCTTTTCCCTCCTTAGGTTTGCAATGAGGTACTCGTATATGCCGTCGATGTATTTGTAGTTTTTGTAGTCCTTGCCCATGTAGTAGTCCAAGGAGATCGCCAAAACGCCGTCGTCCACCGTTATGAAATTACCGAAACCAGAGAAGATGGTATAGACTTTCGGAATCTGCATGTCGGGAAATAGCGTGTTGAGGCGTTGGAAGGCAACAGTAAGTTCCTGCTCTTCCTTTCCCATGTCTTGGAAAATGTTCTCACAATCGCTATATAGTTCACGATAAGCAGGGTGGGTGAGGAATTCACGAACGATTTTATTCTCTGGGTTGAACGTGGATACTCCGATGACCCCTCTTAGGTAGAGGTCGGCGAAAGAACCATATTTTTGCTTGATGAGAGAAATAGAACTGTCTGTCTTGCAGGTGTCTATTTGGAAAAAGTCTCGGTCGAATCGTTCTATTTTTATCTCTCCGACGCTACTTTTGCTTGTGTCTATCTCCGCATAGCGGTTTTTCTTTTCGCCGCAAGATAGAAGGCAAGCGCAAGCGAGTAGGGCGTAAGCTACTTTCTTCATCTTCATCTTGATCTCGGTTTTATACAGAAAGGGAGGCCGTGAAAGACACAGACTCCCTTTCGTTGTGGTTAATGCTTATTTGTACAATTTCTCTTTCAATTCTTTGATGTTGTCATCCAAGATGTAGTCATCGTAATCCATGCGCTTGTCAATGATGCCGTTAGGGGTCAACTCAATGATACGGTTGCAGACGGTTTGGATGAACTCGTGGTCGTGTGAAGCCATTAGGATGTTTCCTTTGAATTGCTTCAACGTATTGTTGAATGCTTGGATGGACTCCAAATCCAAGTGGTTGGTAGGAGAGTCGAGGATGAGAACGTTGGCATTTTTCAACATCATCCTTGAAATCATGCATCGCATTTTCTCACCTCCCGATAGTACGCTTGCTTTCTTATAAATCTCCTCTCCTGAGAAGAGCATTCGGCCGAGGTAGCCTCTGACGAACGACTCGTTGGTGTCTGGAGAGTATTGAGCCAACCAATCGACTAATTTCATGTCGGTGTTGAAGAATTCCGTGTTGTCCAACGGCAAGTAAGCCGGCGTGATGGTGACACCCCACTTGAAGTTACCTGTAGTAGGCTTGATGCGCTCGTTGATGATCTCGAAGAAGGCCGTCATAGCACGAGGGTCGTGAGAAAGGAAGACCACTTTGTCGTCTTTCTCCACGTTGAAGGTCACGTTCTTGAATAGCGTGTCGCCCTCTGGTGTCGTGTAGGATAAATCGTTTACTTCTATGATTTGGTTTCCTGGCTCTCGTTCTGGAGTGAAGATGATACCTGGATACTTTCTCGTAGATGGTTGAATCTCCTCAATGTTGAGTTTCTCCAACATCTTCTTGCGGCTGGTTGTCTGCTTGGACTTGGCCACGTTGGCGCTGAATCGTTGGATGAACTCCATGAGTTCTTTCTTCTTCTCCTCTGCCTTCTTGTTTTGTTGTGCTTGCTGGCGGAGTGCCAATTGGCTGGACTCGTACCAGAAGCTATAGTTGCCAGCAAACATGGTAATCTTGCCGTAATCGATATCGACCGTATGAGTACAAACGGAATCCAAGAAGTGACGGTCGTGGGATACGACCAACACTGTGTTTTCAAAATTAGAAAGATAATTCTCCAACCACATTACGGTGTCGAGGTCCAAGTCGTTCGTAGGCTCGTCGAGCAGTAGGTTGTCTGGCTTTCCGAACAAGGCCTGAGCCAAGAGAACACGCACCTTCTCTTTACCACTCAACTCTTTCATCAATTTGTAGTGGAGCTCCTCTTTGATGCCCAAACCGCTTAGCAGTGCAGCTGCGTCGCTTTCTGCGTTCCATCCGTCCATTTCGGCGAATTTCTCTTCCAATTCGGAAGCACGGATGCCGTCAGCGTCGGAGAAGTCTGCCTTGGCATAGATGGCGTCTTTCTCTTGCATGACGTTCCAAAGAGGTTCATGTCCACGAAGGACAGTTTCGATTACGGTGCATTCGTCGAACTCGAAGTGGTCTTGCTTCAAGACGGACAATCGCTCGCCTGGAGCAATTGTGATGCTTCCTTTTGTCGGACTTAATTCTCCGCTGATAACTTTCAAGAACGTGGATTTTCCAGCACCGTTGGCGCCGATAATTCCATAACAATTTCCGCCCGTGAACTTGAGGTTTACGTCTTGGAACAAGATTCTTTTTCCAAATTGAACTACGATATCTGTCGCTGTAATCATATTTTTGTATTGTTGTTTTTTCTTTTGTTTCGGATTGCAAAGATACGTTTTTTATTCTCGTCTGCCAAATATACCTTGCTGGCTTGTTCGTATTCTTGCTATTTTCTGTTTTATTTGAGTAGCATGATTACTCCGCTGATGGCCATGTAGATATAGACCACTTTCCGCAACTTTTCCGTTGGAATCCTGTTGAATACCTTTGTGCCGATATAGGTGCCGACGATGACTCCAAAAATCGCAAAAAGCCATGACTTGGCTACCGCTGTGGTCATGAATCCGTTTTGGGCTCGTATGAAAGACATGAAAATGTTGCCGATGACGAAGTAGACTTGCGTTTGTGCGGCATAAGCCTCTTTGCTCTTCTCTGATTGTACGTAGTAGAGAACGGATGGTGGCCCTTGCATGCCGAAAAAGCCTCCCATGGCGCCGCTAATGCATCCAATGCCCACTTGCATGGGAATGGATTGCTTGATGTGAATTTTGGAGGAGAGAAAGAAAAAGTACAGACTTAGAATGATGAGTGTGTAACCTAAGATGTGCATGAATAGGATGCTGTCGAACTTTGCCACATATCCGATACAGATGGCGGAGACGATGAGAAAGGCAATCAGCATGGGAATTATATGGCTCCAGATGACGTGTTTCCTCATTTGGTAGGCCACGAAAAGGGATTGCGTGAGGGCTAAAAGGCCTGACAGTGTGGTCGATTCTCCATAACTGGGCATGATAAGGGGAAGCAAGGTCATGATGAAGATTCCGAATCCGAAACCGCTCACTCGTTGTATGAAAGCAGCGATGGTTGCCGATGTAAATAGAAGAACTATAATTTGCGGAGTGAAATCCATGGCTTGTTCCTTTTGGGTGTGCAAAGTTACGAAAATCTTTTTATTTTTGCTTTTCGAACACTAATATTGTGATAGTATGAGAAAGCCGACGTTATTGGTTCCGATTCTATTTGTCTATGCCTTGGGTATGACGGTTTGGGGCTATTATAAGGGTACGATAGATCTGATGGGCGCACTCTCCTTTATGGGAATTATGAGTGTTTTGCTGATTTTGTTATGGTTCCTCTATCGCAAAAAGGAAAAGTATCGGGAAGAGCGAGAGCAGATGTTGCGAGAGGAGGAAGAGCGAGGACGGAATTCTATATCGTGACTAATCCTCCATTTCTAGGGGGGCAACGTCTAAAGTCTACACTTCTTTATGAAATTCATAATCTCTTCTTCTTGAGAAGGGTGAAACCAAGTGATTTCGCTGTCCCGATTAAACCAGGATAGCTGTTTTTTCGCATAGTGTCGGGTGTTTTGTTGAATCATCTCGATGGCACGTTCAAGATTCCATGTCCCGTCAAAGTAGGTGAACATCTCTTTGTAGCCGACCGTGTTCAGCGCATTTAAGTTTTTATGGGCATAAAGGCTTCTCGCTTCCTCTTCCAATCCTTGTTGAATCATGATTTTTACCCGTTCGTTGATGCGGGCGTATAGTTCCTCTCGATCTCTTTTGAGACCGATTTTCACGATGTTGAAATGTCTATCCTTCTTCTTCTCGTTCCGGATTTCGGAATAGGGCTTGCCTGCAGTAAGGCAAATTTCTACGGCATGGATGATTCGTTTGTGGTTTTTAGGGTCGATTTTTTGATAATAGACTGGGTCTAAGATTTTTAGTTCGGCCCGGATGCCCTCGATTCCTTCTTTGGCGTAGCGCTCGTTTAGAGAGTCTCTTAGCTCTTGATCCACGTCGGGTAAATCGTCTATTCCATTGCAGACGGCATCGATGTATAGCATGGAACCTCCCGTCATCAGAATCTCATCGTGAGTCTTGAACAGTTCCTCAAACTTTTCCAAAGCGTCCATTTCGAATTTCCCGCAGCTGTAGTAGTCGAATATCGATAAATGTCCGATGAAGTGGTGCTTCACTTTCGACAACTGCTCTTGGGTAGGGGCAGCCGTTCCGATGGGCATCTCTTTGAAAAACTGGCGGGAATCGCAGGATACAATCTCGGTATTCAGGTCTTGTGCGATTCGGATGCTCAAGTCCGTCTTCCCGACTCCTGTCGGACCCAATAGAATGAATACGGTTTTTGCCATTTTGAGGAACATGAAAAAGAGAGTGTCAATTTAGGTTGACACTCTCTTGGTTTTTATTACTATCGAAAGATAGAACTCTTGATTAGAACCATCTTACATAGCAGAAGTCCATACGGTATGGAAGGTCTGCGTTTTTAGGGAACATACGGAAGCTAAACTTGAATGAGCCTGCCACCGTGATACGATTGTCAAGTTTGAAGTACAATTTGCTGCCTTCTGTCTTAACCAATTGCATCTCAATGCTTTCAACCAAATTGTCTTGGTTGTTCTTGTCTGTAGAAGTAAGAACGAAGTCTACACCGATGTCTTTGCAACCAGGATCCTTCGTGTCAAGCACTACATTTGCCTCGTAGTTGTCTCCAACCTCAGGATTGAACTGTGCCTTTTCTGAGATGTGGGCAGAAACAATCTCGATGTTGTTCCAGATGCAGTCGATCTTGTCCTTCCATGCTGCAATTTCCTTAGCTTTCGCGTAGTCGTTTGCAGAGATGAATTTGAACCTGTCACGCAATGGCATATAGAACTTTCTCGTGTAGTCGTCAAGCATACGCTTAGTCGTGTAGTTTGGCGCGATTTGAGCGATGGAGTTCTTGATGGTTTGAATCCATTCAGGAGAGTAGCCTTTGCTGTTTGTTGCAAAGAAGATTGGAATAATCTCGTTTTCGAGGATGCTGTAGATGGTAGCGGCATCCAATTGGTCTTGGTGTGGTTGGTACTCGTAGGTACGCTTCTCGGTCAAAGCCCAACCTGCGCCCTTTCTGTAACCTTCCAACCACCATCCATCCAATACGGAGAAGTTGACAACACCGTTCATCAAAGCTTTCTCGCCTGATGTACCAGATGCCTCCAATGGACGGGTAGGAGTGTTCAACCAAATATCAACGCCTGAGATGAGTTTCTTAGCCAATGCCATGTCGTAGTTCTCCAAGAAGATGATCTTTCCTTGGAACTGTGGCATACGGGAAATCTCGATGATTCTCTTGATCAAGCCCTTTCCTGCACCGTCGGCAGGGTGTGCCTTACCCGTGAAGATGAATTGTACAGGATACTTGTCGTCGTTGACGATCTTCTCCAATCTCTCCAAGTCAGTGAAGAGCAAGTGTGCACGCTTGTAAGTGGCGAAACGACGACCGAAACCGATGGTGAGTGCGTCTGGACGAATCTTCTCCATGATAGACATGACCATCTTTGGATCGCCTTGGTTCTTCATCCAAGACTCTTTGTATTTGATCTTGATGAAGTCGATCAAACGCTTCTTCAAAGAAGACTTAACTTCCCAAATCTCTTCGTCGCTGACTTTTTGGATAGCTGCCCAAATGTCCATGTTGGATTGATCTGACAAGAAGTTCTTTTCGAAGTGCTTCTCATAGAGTTTCTTCCACTTCTCGTCAGCCCAAGTTGGCATGTGAACACCGTTGGTAACGTAGTTGACGTGGAGTTCGCTAGGGAAGTAACCTTTCCAAATCGGAGCGAACATCTTCTTAGAAACTTCTCCGTGCAACCAGCTCACACCGTTTACCTCTTGGCAAGTGTTGCAAGCAAATACACTCATGGAGAATTTCTCGCCTTTGTTGCCTGGGTTCTCACGACCGAGATCCATCAAGTTGTCCCAAGAAATACCCAATCTCTCAGGGAATTTGTACATGTATTTTCCGAATAGACCTTCGTCGAACTTATCGTGTCCTGCAGGGACTGGCGTATGTACGGTATAGATGGAAGAAGAACGAACTACCTCGAATGCTTCGTTGAAAGAGAGTCCTTCCTGCTCGATGTAGTCGCAAAGACGTTGCAAGTTGATGAGGGCAGCGTGTCCCTCGTTGCAGTGGTAAGTGTCGTGCTTGATGCCCAACTTCTTGAGCATGAGCATACCACCGATACCCAACATGTACTCTTGCTTCAATCTGTTCTCCCAGTCACCACCATAAAGTTGAGAGGTGATGAAACGGTCGTATTCGCTGTTTAGGTCAAGGTCCGTATCCATCAAGTATAGACAAATTCTACCTACAGATACTTTCCAGATGTTTGCGTAAATGCTTCTGTCATAGAACGGTACGTCCAAGATGAGTGGGTTGCCGTTCTCGTCCTTTACTTGGCTGATAGGAAGCGAGTTGAAGTTTTGTGGCTCATAGACAGCAATCTGCTCTCCATCCATAGAGAGTGATTGAGTGAAGTAGCCGTGTCTGTAAAGGAATCCGACTGCTGTCATGTTGATGTTGCAGTCGCTGGCTTCCTTCAAATAGTCGCCTGCCAACACACCGAGACCACCGGAATAGATTTTCAACAAGTCTGTCAAGCCATACTCCATGCTGAAGTAGGCTACGGATGGCTTGGATGGATCCTTAGGAGTCTCTATGTATTTCAAGAACTTTTCGTATACTTTGTCAAGTTTCTTGATGAGTTGGTCGTTTTTTTCTACCTCTTCCAATTTCTCGAGGCTGATGCTTTCGAAAAATGCTGCGGGGTTCTTTCCGCAGTCGTTCCAAAGATCATCGTCGATGTCACTAAATATTTCGGAAGTCCCTTCGTTCCATACCCACCATATGTTTTGGGTGATTAACAAAAGTTTCTCCAGTCTGGCAGGAACTTTTGCTTTGACTGCAACTCCCTTCCACTGAGGAAAGTTTGATTGATTGAATTTTACTTTCATTTTTAGTTGTTTATGAATGTTGTTTATTTATTTCTTCTTTAATGCATACTCGAATGACTGCAAGTTGAACTGGATGAACTCTTCCCACTCTCCCTTTTGGGCGATGGCGAATGTCTTTTTAATCACCTCAGCTCTCTCTTTGTCATTCATGTTGGCAAATGATATGATATTGTTTTGTATATCTTCTGCTAGTGCTTCGTAGTTGCTGTCGGTCCGATGTAGGACGGCAACACCGTTTTCGATGCCGATAGGCTCTGCGGATACCCATTTTCCGAAACCTGATAGGTCTGTGGTGATGGACGGAATTCCGAAGGCTGCGCTCTCATGAGGTGTGTAGCCCCATGGCTCATAATAGGAGGCGAAGACAGTCATGTCTAAGCCGATGAGCAGGTCGTAGTAGCTCTTGTTGAAGATTCCGTCGTTGCCTGAGAGGTAGGATGGTACGAAGATGACCTTCACTTTCCGCTCCTTGCTGTTGTCCAACTGGCTGCTCCACAAGGATCTCAACACATCGTCGAAATCGTGGTTGTGGAGAATGTGCGTATGGTTGGGCTCTGGCAATTCGGCCTTGGTCTTTTTCTCCAATTTCTCCTTGAGGTCTTCCCTTGGCCCTGCAATGTAGGCTGGCACCATGACGAAGGCAATCACTTCGCCTTTGAATTTTGGATTGGCCTCCAACTTCTTCAATGCGTCCAAGTATACGTCGATACCTTTGTTCTTGTATTCGTAACGTCCGCTTGTCGCGACGAAGAGTGCGTTCTTGGAAATCTTGTAGCCAAGAAGAGCCTCTGCGACTTTCTTAAGCGATTTTTTTGCCTCTTCACGTTGCTGTGCGTAATCTTTTCCCTTTGGCACGAAATCAGATTCGAAGCCATTAGGTGTAACCACATCCGGAGCTTTGCCTAAGATTTGCTTGCACTCCCTTGCTGTGATGTCGCTAACGGTCGTGAAACAGTCTGCGTTGAGGGCAGCCGCCTTCTCTATGGAATGCTTAGCCTCTACGTTCAATTCCATGGCCATCTGGTCTCCGTTGTAATTCTCGAAGTAGTCATACAACGGTTTGTTGTTGAAACAGATGGATCGGCCTGTTGTCGTGGCGTGGGTCGTGAAGATGGTCTTTATATTTGGGTTATGGGCTTTGGTGTAAAGCAAACCAGAGCCTGTCGTCCATTCGTGATAAGATGCGATGACGTTTTTCCCCTTCATCTCATTGGAGTGAAAGTTGGAAAAGTTCTCTATGACTTTGGCAGCCGCATAGCCGAAGATGACTGATTCGTCGTAGTCTCCATATGCGTTGAGGGAGTTCACTCCGAAGTTTTGCCACATCTCATAGAAATATTCGTTTTTTATTGGGAAGAATGGCTTGTGGTCAACCAAAACGGCGATTGGGTTTCCTGGAATCTCCCATTTGCCAATTCTGATGTTGAGGCCATCTTTGCTTGCCTCTTTTTTCCATTCTTTTAGTAGGGTTTTACTTTCTTTGAAAGCTTTGTTGTCACCGAAGTCAGGACCTATGTAAATCACTGATTCTTTGGCGAGTTTTTTCATCTCTTTCGCTTGCGAAGATAGAACGGTGTATATTCCTCCAATTTTGTTGCAAACTTCCCAACTGGTTTCAAAAATGAAATCAATATGTTTCTCTTCTTTCTTCATACGCTATAGCTTCATTTATACAATGCGTTTTCGCAAAAATATAAAAAAAATTTTTTGTGCACAAGAAATGAGGGGCTTATGTAATCGCTTTTTTTGTGTGTCACAATGGATTTTTCTAGAGACGAATTTAGGGGATAGGTCTTGGCAAAATCTCGGCATTGTGAGGCGAAAATGTAGACTGCATTGGGGTAGTTGGGGCGTAATTGCTATATGGATAGGCTAAGGCCAAATAGCTTTTGCTTAGGGTGTCATCTGTTGTGAAGATGGATATTGCCCTACAGTAACCTATCGACTTGGCAGAGTGCTCGATTTTGAGAGGGAAAAGGAACAGTGTGCAGCTTTGTGTGCACAACTATCCCAACCTCTTTTTTCTGGTTCCTCTTATTTACAAGCAATACATTCAATCTCCAATAGAGCATTTTTCGGCAACCCTTTTACGGCCACGCAGGAGCGGGCAGGGAAAGTCTGGTTGAAGTAGCCCTTGTAGGTCTCGTTGAATTCGCCGAAGAGAGCCATGTCGCTGATGAAGACCGTGGTTTTTACAATGTCGTCGTAAGTGAATCCTGCCTCTTTGAGCAGGTTGCCGATGTTCTCCATCACTTGTTTTGTCTGGTCGACGATGTTCGTTCCTTCGATGTTTCCACTTTGTGGGTTGATCGGAATTTGTCCGGAAGCGTAGAGTGTTCCGTTGGAAAGAATCGCTTGACTATATGGACCGATCGCTGCTGGAGCGTTTTTGGTTGAAATGACTTGTTTCATGTTTGTGCTTTTTTATGTTTAGCTGTATGGAAATGCTGGCAACCATGTCCAACTAATTCCTGTTTTGAAATCCTTAATTCAGAAATCTCTTTAATACCATGTTGGATTGTCGCTTGGGTTGCTTCTCTTCTCATATTTCAAATCCTGCAACAAAGAGGAGTTGACGTTGATATGGAAGTTGTAAGACTGGTATTTACCCAATGGAACCATTTGTAGGGCAGCTGACCAACAGTGCAAGTTACGTCCGATGTTAATGGACGTGTACGAAATGTCCTCTTCTTCGAAGTCATATCCGGAACTGAAGGAGAAACTCCAATTCTTTGCGAACTTGATGTTTCCGCTGAAATTGAGCGATTGGGAAATCTTCTTTTCGTATTCTAGACGCTCGTAATCAAATTTGTCATCCATATAGCTGATGGAGTAGTCGAAGTTGAAACTCCATGGCAAGGAGAACTTGAGGTAGCCTTGGCTGTCATATTCTCCGTCGTTGTTATTGCTGCTTTTTTTGAAGGCGATGTCGTCATCTTCTTCGTCTGTCTCGCTGTCTTCGCTCTTTCCCTTTTTGCTCTTTTTGTTATCGTCCTTCTTCTTGAACGTCTCGTTGTCTATGGTATAGCCGAAGGATGTCCTAGCATTGGTCAGTCTGGCTAAACGTCCGTTTCTTTCCCATTCTGTGGTGTTGATTTGGACTGGTGCACCGTAGGCGTTGAGCGCGTATACGTAAGGAGTGAAGTTGGCGTTGATGGTCAATCCGAAGTCTTGCGTGAATTTCAGACGAAGAGAAGCGGATATGTCTGCCCAATTGAGTGAGTCGGCCAACATGTTGTAGCTTGTGTTTAAGCTCAGGTTGTCAATCAGGGATATCTTTTTGAATCCTGTTGAGTCTTTTTGCGAGGTCACCTTCATCTCGACATTGTTGCTTAAACCGAAGTTCAGTGCGCCTACGCGTGATGTGCTTGCGCCTCCGAATGGGGTGCCGTCGAAGTATCCGTACTTGATTCGGTTGACCTCGTCAGAGTTCGGCACTCTTCTGTCGTAGTAGTTGAAGTATTCCCAACCGGTTCTTCCGAACGAAGGATAGAATCGGTCGCAGTAAGGACTCCAAGAAACGCCCACAGTCGGTTGGAGTACGTGTCTGATCATGTTGATTTTGTCTCCGAACAAGAATGGAACAGGTTTGTAGAAACCGTATAATTGCGTACTGAGGTCTAAACTCGTGTTGATGTTGTTCAATCGGTAGAAGTTGCTGATGATGCTATCTTCTACGCGTGAGTTGTCCTCGTCCCATCTTTGGAATTTCTTCTTGAAATACCATTTTTCTGTGTAGCTGACGCTTGGAGCCAACACGAAATATTTGAATAGGGTATAGGAGGAACCGAAACTCATTTGGTGCTTGACACCGTTGTTCCAGTCTTCAACTAACGACGACTCGAAGAGTTGGTCTTGTTTCGTCGTAATGCTATTGGTGAAGTTGATGTTGTAGCCGAAGTAGGTCTTCTCGTACCATTTCTCTTTGCCTACGCGTTCTTTCTTCTTGAAAGGATAAATCCTCGCCATGTTGAAGTAGAGGGTAGGGAGGTTGAGGGAGAGGGTGGAGTCGCTCTGCCTTTGATTCACCGTCATGTTGGCATTGATGGAGAATGGCGTCTCAGGGAAGTTGTAACTGTAGTTGATACTGGATGACTTGTTGTTTTCTCCAAACACGCTTGGTTTGTAGTAGGCATCCAAATCGTTCTTGTTATATTCCACAGAGGAGTAGTTGACGGAAGCTGAGAACTTGCTGAAAGGGTTGGCTTTTGGGTCTTGGGTGTGTGTCCAAGTGATTTTCAAGTCTTTACTTTCGGAATAGTCCATCAGAGTTCTTTCTCCTGTTTCGGTGTATTGGTAGCTTGCGTAGAAGTTACCATTGTATTTGTATCTCTTCTTATATCGGGTTGTGGCGTTGATACCCCATGATCCTTTGGTGTAAACCTCGCCTCGGAGTGCAAGGTCGTAATAGTCGCTCAGTGCGAAGTAATAACCTCCGTCTTTCAGATAGAATCCTCGTGTCGACTCCTCTCCGTAAGTCGGCATCAAAAGACCTGAGGAGTATTTCTCGGAGAAGGGAAAATATCCGAAAGGAATGGCCAAAGGAAGTGGTACGTCGGCAATGACGAGGTAGGCAGGACCTGCCACCACAAACTCTTTCGGTTTAACTTTTGCCTTTGTCAAGTCGATGTAGAAGTGGGGGTGCTCGTGGTTCTCGCAGGTTGTGTATTTCCCATCCACCATCAAGAACGTGTTGTCGTCCATTTTCTTGGCTTTTTCACTGGTGATGTAACCTTCGCCTTGTTGCGTCACGACTCCGTATATGAGACCCTTCTTGGTCTTGAAGTTGTAATCGATGGATTTCGATTCGTAGGCTTCCGATCCCTCTTTGAAGTTTGGCATCTCAATAAACTCTCCTGTCGAATCCACGCCGCAACGAGCTTGTACGGTGCTGCTATCCATATTGATACGGATGGAGTTGGAAGACAATTCCATCTTTTCGTATTTCACGTTGGCTGTTCCGTAGAGGTAGGCGATTCCGTCTGCAAAGAAAACGATGGAGTCGTTTGCGGAGTAAGCGACTTCGGCTGTGAGCGATTCTCCCTTTTTCTTTTTCGTTTGAATGGAGTCGACCGTCACTTGTGTTTTGCTAGAGTCGATCCTTGCGGAAGAATCCTCCGTTGTGGTATTAGTCTCCCCATTGTTCGGTGTCTCTGCCCATCCTGAGAAGGAGAGGAGTAAAAACGCCGATGAAATCAGTATTTTGTATATTTTATTGTTTGTAAACGAATTAAGCATTATCAAGTTCTTGCGTCATTTATTATGCAAAAGTAAGAAATTTGAATGAACTTGAAATAATGGATTGTCATTAATTTTTGTAGGCGTTGTTTTTTTTAGAACAAGAGGTGTTTAAGTGCTCTGATTTTTTTGTATTTTTGCAATCGCTGTTGCTGTGGCTCGGTAAAAGAAACCGTTTTGCGGGGCTGGAGCTGAAGCATTGTAGGTTTATTAAGTGTAGAATAGATGAAGAGTTTCTTCTTGCCATTGGCGATTTTGTTTTTCCTGCTTCCCTCTTTTTGCGCCTATGCGGGAAACACATCGGCCCAAAAGCGTATCACGGTTGTCATAGATCCGGGACATGGAGGAAAGGATCCTGGAGCTATTGGTACTGTCCTGAAACTGAAGGAGAAGGACGTCAACCTTTCGGTGGCTTTGGAACTTGGTCGGCTTCTCTATGCGGAACCTGGGTTTAAGGTCGTATTCACGAGGAAGACGGATGTCTTCATCCCTTTGGATGAGCGTGCACAGAAGGCAAACAAGGAGAAGGCTGATCTTTTCATCTCCATCCATGCTAATGCATCTCCGAACAAGTCGGCCTATGGGGCGGAGACTTTCGTGGTGGGTAGCTCTTCGAAGGAGAACATGGCAACTGCCATGCGTGAGAATGCTTCCATCTTATACGAGGAGAATTATAAGGCCCGTTATGGAGGGTTTGATCCGAATAAGTCTGAGTCGTACATTATGTTTGATATGATGCAGTCCTCTTTTTTGACGCAGAGTATCGATTTGGCTCAGCGGGTGCAGAAAAAAATTGTTTCAAGTTGCGGTAGGGCAGACCGAAGCGTGAAACAGGCAGGATTCCTCGTTTTGCGTCAGACTAATATGCCTAGCATTTTGGTTGAGTTGGGTTACCTTACCAATGCAAAGGAGGAAAAATATCTGAAGAAGGAGTCTTCTCGGAAAGCTATGGCGAAGGCAATCTTTCAAGCCGTGTTGGATTACCGGAACAATTGTGATAGCAAAACGGCTTTGTCGGAGCCTTTGGAGCCTAGCCCGGTTAAGCCTGAAACACAGCCTCAGCCTGCAAGTGAAGTGAAGGTGGATACGCTGAAACGCGACACGGCTGTTACTCAGTCTGTTCCTAATGTGGAGAAGGCACAGGAGGTGAAGACGAACGTTCCTGAGAAGCAGGATTCGGTTTATTATAGAGTGCAATTTTGTAGCTCTAAGGTGAAATTGGCTCCGAATGCGCGTGAGTTCAAGTCTTGTGTGCCGGCCTATGAGTATTTTGAAAATAATGTATACAAATATATGTATGGAAAGGCAACGACATTTTCGGCTGCGGTTGAGTTGCAAAAGAAGGTCCGGTCTGAATTCAAGGACGCTTTTGTGGTCGTGATGAAAGGAAATAAGAAATTGCCTCCGAGCGAAGCTTCCCGTTATTTGAAGTGAGGCTCGGACTTTAAAATGTAAGTAAAATAAAAACAAAATGATAAAGATTTCGAAGGAGTTCCAGATTGGTGCATTAGTGGTTGCAACGGTAGCAATCCTCTTTTTTGGGGTGAATTATTTGAAAGGTGTGAATGTATTTAATCCTACCAACTACTATTATGCGAAGTTCGAGAGGGTGAATGGGTTGTTGGAGTCTAGTTCGGTGACGGTCCAAGGTGTGAAATTGGGTGTAGTCAAATCCATCAACTATAACTTTGATGATGTCACGGACGGTGTGGTTGTTGAATTGTCGGTGGACGATGAGTTGAGGGTGCCGGTGGGCTCTATGGCTGTGCTTACATGTGGATTGTTGGGTGGTGCAGATGTCTCTTTGTCCCTGAAACAGACCTATCCTGGCCAGTTCTATAAGCCAGGCGATACGATTCCTGCTATTTTGGATGAAGGTCCGATGACTGCTGTTACGGAACAGGTTATGCCTCGTATCCAGGCTATTATTCCGCAGCTGGACTCTTTGATTTACTCTTTGCGTATGATTACGGAGGATAACTCCATTCAAAAGACTTTGGGAAATATCAATCGTATGACGGCTAATTTGGAACGCACTTCTGTCTCTCTTGATAAGATGATGAGTAAGGATGTGCCGGTTATTTTGGGCAATGTGAATGCCATTACGACAGACTTCTCGAAAGTCAGCTCCGACTTGAGTCGACTAGACCTCGTTGCTACCATGAACAAGGTGGATGCTACGTTGGCTAATTTGAAGCAGATTACCGATAAGGTGAATTCTGGCAATGGAACTGTAGGCTTGTTGTTGAATGATAGATCTTTGTATGACAACTTGAACAATACGGCAGGGAGCGCCAATAATCTTTTGGTCGACTTGAAGACAAACCCTCGTAGGTATGTCCATTTCTCTATGTTCGGCAAGTCTGATAAGAAAGAAAAGGATAAGGAAAAAGATAAAGAGTAGCGATTTCCGAAAAGTTTGGTAGGAAATTTGCAGGTGTCAATGGGGTGGTCGCTTTTGTCTCCCCATTGCGAAAAATTCATGGAGAGAGCTTTCTAGATTGTGTGGATGGAAGTATATACCGTGAATAGTCAACGTGTCTAATAGTTGAATAAAGTTTTTAGAGGTAGCATTTGTTTTCTTCCTCGTTTAAGTGCGGAATATTCTGCAGTCGCAGATTTTGCAGTTGGACTTCTTTGTCCGTTGTGAGGAGTTTTGAAAATTTATTGTTTTCCTTCCTCTTTGTTATTTGGAATCGTTCTAAATAATTTAGTTTTTTGATTTTGTGTGAAGACCCTCGTCAAACCTCTTTGTATAAAAGGGTTTGGGCAAAAACGGAATGAATTAGGATAGATTTCGGTTCGTTTTTTATAAATGCTTATTTATCAATGGATTTGTAAAATCGTTGGTTTTTAAGTAGCTGAAAATGAGTTTAATGTATTAAGTTATTGATATTTAAATCATAATCTTTTTTCTGATTAAACAAATCTTTGGACTCTTTTTTTTTATGAAAAAAAACACAAATTTTGCTAATCGGAAAAATGTAAAAATAGATTGATTATGAATCATGATTGCGAACTTGTCTCCAATGACTCGAAAGAGATATGGGATAAGTGTTTGTCGATAATCAAGGATCTTGTTCCTGAGGCGGCATTCTCCACTTGGTTTAGCCCAATCGTACCTTCAAAGTACGAGGATCGGACGCTTATGCTTAAGGTTCCGACACAATTCTTCTATGAGTATATCGAGGAGAATTACTTTAGCATATTGAAGGCTGTCTTGACGAGGGTGCTAGGCAGAGGATTCAAATTGAAATGGTTGGTTGTTGTAGAGAACGTGGCTAATACGACGGTTAGCTACGAAGGTGGTCGTACACCTCAAACTTCACAGACGACGCAAAGGTTTGATCCATTTTCGGAGAAATCGCATCAAAAAATAGATTCCCAGCTTAATCCGGCTTATACGATGGACTCTTTTGTTGAGGGTAAGTGCAATAAGTTGGCACGCTCGGCAGGAATGGCCATTGCCCAGAATCCGGGGAAGACTTTCAATCCGATGTTTGTCTTCGGTGGACCGGGAATGGGTAAGACCCACTTGGTGCAGGCAATCGGTTCTTTGACGGAGGAGTTGCATCCGGAGAAGAATGTCTTGTATGTCCCTGCAAGCAAGTTCGTATTGCAATGGCAAGAGGCCGGTATGTCCAATAGAACGACGGATTTCCTCAACTTCTATAAGATGATCGACGTCTTGATCGTTGATGACATTCAAGATTTGGTGGGTAAGACGGGTACGCAAAACACATTTTTCCAAATATTCAATTATCTCCACCAATCAGGTAAGCAGTTGATCCTGACCTCGGACCGAACTCCTAAGTTGTTGGCCGGTTTTGAGGAGCGTATGTTGAGCCGTTTCAAATGGGGCTTGCATGCTGAGTTGGAGAAACCTGATGAGGAGACAAGGAAGGCTATCCTTCGCAGAAAGGTGGCAGAGGACGGTTTGGTGATTCCGGAAGATGTGATTGATTATATCACTAAGTCTGTTACGGAGTCTGTCCGTGCTATAGAAGGTGTGATTATTTCTTTGTTGGCTCAATCTACATTGACCAATGCGGAGATTAATCTCGAATTGGCTCGTAGGGTTGTTGGTTCTACGGTGAATGTTGAGGAGAAAAATATAACAGTATCCTCTATCCAAGAGGCTGTCTGTGCCCACTACCATTTGAATGTGAACGACATTCAAACCAAGTCAAGAAAGCGTGAGGTGGTTCAGGCTCGTCAGATCGCCATGTATTTGGCTCGTAAGTATACGAAGAATTCTCTCTCCTCTATCGGTGAGCAGATTGGAAACCGTGACCATGCGACGGTGTTGCATGCTTGCAAGACGGTTACGGATTTGATGGGTATCGATAAGGATATGCGTTCTAGCTTGGATGCTATAGAGAGTTCTTTGCGTTAATTCGCATAACGGCGGTTTTCGTTTTTTTGAAACAGAATAGGAAGTGGTGGTTGTCTTCGGATGACCACCCTTTTTTTGTTCGTTTTTTCTCTCTTGTTTATTTGCCTACGTCTTTTCGTTGTATTATTTTCGCAATATAAAATAGAAAAGTTATGATATACAAATTCATTCTTTTGTCTGATGAAGTGGATAACTTCATGAGGGAAATCCAGATAGATTCAGAGGCGACATTCATGGAGCTTCATGATGCGATTCTTGACTCGGTTAAGTACGGCAAGGATCAAATCACCTCGTTTTTCGTCTGCAATGAGGATTGGGAAAAAGAGCAGGAGATTACGCAGATAGAGATGGATACCTCTTCTGAGTACGACAATTACGTGATGGATGAGACCAAGTTGGAGGAGCTCTTGTCGGATGAGGGTCAGAAAATGCTCTTCGTCTTCGACATGATGAATGAGCGTTCGTTCTTTATTGAACTGCGGGAGACGATTCCAGGAATGGATTTGCCGATGGCCAAATGTACGGCTTCCAAGGGAACGGCACCGAAGCAGATTTTGGATGACTTGTTCGCAGATTTGGCTGCAGCTTCTTCCAAGGGTGGCGATGCCGCTTTCGGATTTGAGGAAGATTTCAATGATGATGATTTTGATGAGGAAGAGTTGGATGATTTGAATATCAGCGACGACTATTTCTCTGAACAGAATTTCTAATTCGTTTGGATGGATTTTAGACCGTCGGTTCCTGGTCGGAACGATGGGGACAATCGGTTTAAAATCCATCTGAACTCACTTCGGATTCTATAGGAGAATCCTTGTTTTGGGGTAAGTTTTTTCTTGGCTTCCCCTGTTTTTATACCATGAACCGTTAACATTTTTATTCTCGTTTATCCCTTCTTTTCTTAGGGAAGTTTAATTTCAGGTGTTGTTGGTTGAATTATTTGAGGCGGAGAAACGAAAAAATGTTTCTTTTTAGCGGAATAAGTGTATATTTGTAGGTAGAGTTTTGTTTTCGTGCGGAACAGCCGATGTGGCCGGTAAAGCACGAGGAAGATGATTTAAATAAATTTCGATATATATGAAAAACACAAAGGTATCAACCTTGCTTTTGTCGTCGTTGGCTTTGCTTCTCTCTTCCTGTGAGCGTCCAGAAGGAGAGGGAGGAAAATCAGCCATGGAGGGTCAGGTATATGTGGTGAACGATGCGGGGCGCGTTGCTCAGAATGCCAATGGCGAATATTATTTCGTAAGGGATACTCTTCCTGCTGTCGCTGAAGATGTCTATATCATCTATGGCTCTGACGTAAATGATTTCTATGGGGATAAGATCAAGACGGACTATAGAGGCCGTTTCCGATTCGATTATCTAACATCCGGTACATATATAGTCTATGCATATAGTTCTTATGCGAGTGGGGAACAGAAACCTGAGTTCAGGATAGAGTTCCTTGGACATTCGGGAACTACCCAAGTTCAGGATATTTATATCTTGTCCGGAAAGAATGTGGGACAATCGGCCATATACGGAACAATCAATGCCACGGGTAATTATAATGGTCCGGCTATAGATGCGAGGGTATACTTGTGTGAACTCGGTGTGCTGGGTCCTACGGAGGATGTCCGTACGGACGGGGAAGGCCGTTATCTTTTCACAAGGCTTACTCCAGGCAGGTCCTATCGGATTTGGTCGGAGTCCCTCACAAAGAAAAACGGTGTCTCTACGGCTGTGTCTGACACGGTCTATATAGAGGCTCCTTCCACTATCGTGAAAGCTAAAGACCTCACGGTTGGAATTTATTGATCGTTTAAGTAAAATTGCTAAGTTATGAAGATGAAGTTTTTAGGGTTGATGACATTGTCATTCCTTTTCTCTACAGCTCTTTTCGCACAAAAGACTTTTGATGGGAAGACTATTTCGGAAGTCAAGGAGTGGAAGATAGAAGGCAAGAAAAGAACATTGGATCATCTGACAAAATATGATGACAAAGGGAACAAGGCGGAGGAAACGGAGTATACCGCTAACGGCGATATGCGCGAACGTATCGTCTATGAGTACAATGCCAAGGGAAAATGTATAAAGGAGACACACTACGATGAGTATAATAAGTTGAAAAAGACGGTTACTTTCGAATACCATGAGAATGGTAAGAAAAAATCGCAGAGTACCTTTTTGCCCAACGGAAAGTTGAAGAGCCAAAAGGAGTATGAGTATATTTTGAAATAAATTCATTGTATGGAAGCCATATTTGACGAAGTTTCTTCAATCCTCAACCAGTTTGACCCCATCTCGTTGGAACAGATGAGCGGCATCAAGTTGATGAATAGGATTGATACGAAATATCTTATCAACGTGAACCAGTTGCCCATCTTGCTGAGGATGGCTCAAAACGACTATTTCGCTCAGGAGATTGACGGTTCGCGTATCGCTTCCTATCGTACGGTCTATTATGACACGCAGGATGCGGAAATGTATGTCGTTCATCACAACCGAAAATTGAACAGACAGAAAATCCGTATGCGCGAATATGTCGGTTCGGGGCAGTTCTTCCTCGAAATCAAGAATAAGAACAATAAGGGAAGAACTAAGAAGGTTCGAATCAAGATGACGGACGATGCGGTGGAGTCTCATCCTGAAGTGGTCGATTTCATTGCAGAGAAGTCGTTCTATACGATGGATCGTTTGAGTCCCCGTTTACAGAATCGTTTTAGCCGTATCACGTTGGTCAACAAAGCGAAGACGGAAAGATTGACTATCGACTTGAATGTCCGTTTCCATAATTTCAAGACGAATGAGGATGGGGGCATATCCAAGTTGTGCATCATCGAGTTGAAACAGGACGGAAATCAATATTCTCCTTTTAGAGATTATTTTATGCAGTTGAGAATCAAGCAGAAGCGAATCAGCAAATATTGCTTGGGTATGGTCCTCACAGACCAATCGCTGAAGAACAACCGCTTTAGGGAGAAGGTATTTTACATAAATAGATTATAAACATTAATAAAATAAATGACATGGCACTTTTAGACAGTTTGAGTGAAATCGATTTGATGGGCATTCAGCTCATTAACGTGGCTGGGATGGTCGAACTCATTTTGAGGTTCTCAGTCAATCTTATAGTTACGGCTTGCATCATCGGTTGGTTGTATTATGGCAAATCCAAAAGGCGTGACTACGTCTTCACGTTTACCTTGATCAGTACGACGATTTTCTTGCTTATCTTCCTTTTGGGTAATGAGAAACTTCAAGTCGGAATGGCTCTCGGTTTGTTTGCCATCTTCGGTATCGTGAGGTATAGAACGGAGACAATTCCTATCCGTGAGATGACTTATCTCTTCTTGGTGATCGGTGTCTCTGTGATTAACGGTCTTGCCGAGAGCGTCAGCATCGTGGAGGTGTTGTTTACAAACGTGCTCTTCGTTTTCATGGCTTGGGTCATGGAGGGTTCTTCTTTCATCTCGTCTGAAGGCTGCAAGTTGATAATTTACGAGAAGATCGCGTTGATTACTCCTGAGAAGCGTGCGGAGTTGTTCGCTGATTTGAAGTTGCGTACAGGCTTGGAAATCACTAAGGTGGATGTTGGCCATATCAATTTCTTGAAGGATATAGCATACTTGAAGGTTTATTACAAGAACCAAACTAAAGAGATTAACACGGTTGACCAAATTACAAAAATAAGTCAGTTTAATGGTTAAAAATCCCCAACATAGGGTTTGGTCTCTCTTCTTGGCTTTCTTGTTGGTCGCCCCTTTCGCTTTTGCTCAGGAACAGGAGGATTTCGGAGCTCGTATGGGTGTGTCTGCCGAGAAACGCCTTTGGAAGAAGTTGTCTGTCGGTTTGGGCGAAGAGTTTCGCTTGAAGAACAATTGTTGCGACATCGACAAGTGGGTGACGGAAACGGATGCCTCTTATACCATCGTGAAACGAATGTTTAAGGTGGGAGTGGGGTATGACTTGATTGGTGATTGGGACGAATGTGCTGAAGTCTTCGACTTTAAGCATCGCTTCAATGGCTATTTCGTCTTCAAGAAGGATGTCTCCCGCTTCAATATTGCATGGAAGAGTCGCTATCAGTTGACCTACAAGGACGAATCCTATGGGAGGGTGAAGTGGAATCCGAAGAGCTATTGGCGTAATAAGCTGAATCTCTCTTATAACATCAGAAATTCACATTTCGAGCCTTACCTCTCTTTCGAGTGCTTTTATCAACTCAATAATTATAAAGGAAATGTGGTGGATAGGCTTCGAGGGCAGGCGGGTGTCAGTTACGACTTCACTAAGCAACATTCGATTGATTTCTCAGTCAGGTATAACCAAGACATTTATGTGAAGAAACCGGAGAGAAGTTGCCAATTGGGACTTTTCTATACGTATAGCTTCTAAAAAAAAATGAGGCGCATCGTTGTTACGGTGCGTCTCGTTTTTTTATGGGGTGGGTTCCTGGTGGAAAAATTCCAAATCCTTCTCCCAATACAATTATGTAAACGTGGATTTTTTTGCCTAACTTTGCGCATTGGAATGGATTAGGAATCGTTTTTTGACGAGTTTCCCTTTAAAGATAGTTTTTATGCAGTCAAATGATAATGTTGTGAGTAGACGTACGCTTTTGAAGGCAGGCTTCTACTTTTTCTTGATGAATTCCGTGCTTTTCTTGCTCTTGTCGTTCCGATATCTCTCTTTCGTTTCGGACGAAGCCCGGGCGGATTCGCCATTTTTCCTCTACTCTTTGCAACTTTCTCATTTTGTCTTTTTGGCTTTCCTTCCCTATATTTTCGCTTATGTGCCGTTGACCATTCTTACCAAGAATAAACGGACCAGTAGGATAGTGGCTATGGTCACATCTTCGCTCTCCCTGATTGTCTTTTTGATAGATTCCTATATATTTTCTTTGTATCGTTTCCACATCAACAAGTCAGTGATGGACCAATTGTTAGGGCCTGACGCAGGACAAGTGTTCGAATTCTCGTGGGTTATCTACCTTTTGGCTCTCTTGTTGCTTACGTTGCTTTTGACCTTGGAATATTGGACTTTCAAATTGGCTTATCGTTGGGCTGAAAAGTTGGAGCTGAAATTGCTATATCTGATTTGCGGATTCTTCCTTACCGTATTCTTCTTTGCGCAGTTCTCACACGCTTATGCGGTGGCTCACAACAATCGCTATATGGTGGGGATCGTTCGATGCTTCCCTTTCTGCTCACCTTTGAATGCGAACAAACTTTTGTCTACTATGGGGTGGGGTGAGGCCAAACATCCAATCCATTTCAAGATGGAGGGACATCAGTATCAGTACCCGAAGCATACGTTGACGACCCAGAAAGGAACTCGTAATGTTTTGATGTTAGTCTTGGATTCGTGGAATCCTGTGGCCTTCGACAGCATTACGATGCCTCACGTTTATGAGTTTTCGAAGCGTTCTTCCCTCTATACTCATCATTACAGCGGTAGTAACGGAACGAGAACGGGTATGTTTACGCTCTTTTTTGGCTTGCCTGGCGTCTATTGGCCTGATTTCGAGTCGCAGCATATTACTCCGGTCTTGATGGATGAGTTGGGGAAGCAGGGGTATGAGGTGAAACTGTTCCCGAGTGCCTCGATGCGTAATCCTCCTTTGGACCAAAACGTCTTCTATAACTATGCGGACCAATGTTTTGCTACAGAGGGAAATGTGGCTTGGCAACGTGATTATACCTTGTCAAAGAATTTCTTGGATTTCATCGAGTCTCGCACTCCGGATTCCCATCCCTTCTTTTCGTTGCTCTTTTTCGACTCGTTGCATAGTATGATTGAGCCAGTAGGTAATGGCTATAAGCCGAAGTATGCGCCGGCATGGTCGTATCCGAAGTATGAGTTGTTGGATAAACATACCGATCCGACGGAGTTCCTCAATCTCTATAAAAATATGGCGAACTATGCCGATGGCTTGATTGGAACGGTCTTGTCCCGATTGGAGGAGAAAGGACTCTTGGATAGTACGATAGTTATTGTGACAGGCGACCATTCGCAGGAGTTTAACGATAATGGAAAAGGTTTCTGGGGACATAGTGGCAATTATTCGAAGTCGCAGCTCTGTGTGCCCTTCCTCTATTTTGACAATACCCCACATAAGCGCTATGATCATTGGTCGGCTCATTATGATGTGGTTCCGACGCTGATGGAGGATCTTTTCTCTGTGACTAACCCCGTTTCCGACTATTCCATCGGAAAATCCTTGCGAGATACTTCTCCTCGGGATTTCTTGTTGGTTGATAGTTATATAGGATTCGGTTTCGTGGATCAGTCGGGTGATATCACTAATCTGTATTACGATCATACGAGCGAGCTACAGGATGAAAATTTGAATGTAAGAGACAATTCCCAATTCGACACGTTGACCTACAAGCGCACGATGGCTTTAATAGAAGGTTTTTATAAAAAAAGACCTTAGTTTGTTGATAAATTTTAAGCTGTCTCTTATGAAATGTGCTAAATTTTCATTTTTTTTGTAGACGCAATGTGAAAGAATATTTTGGGCTTAGGTTAAGAAAGACTTATATTTTTATATATCAATTAAGTAATTAATTATGGTTTACACTCACGAAGTGCAACAGATGTGTTCTGTTGCAAAGGGTCCAAATCATGGGCCAGCTCCAATTCCTGAGGAGGGAAAGTGGATTCAAGCAAAGGAGATTAAGGATATTTCTGGTTTGACTCACGGTATCGGTTGGTGCGCTCCTCAACAAGGCGCATGTAAGTTGACGTTGAATGTTAAGGATGGCGTTATCGAAGAGTGCTTGGTTGAGACAATCGGTTGCTCAGGTATGACTCACTCTGCTGCCATGGCTTCAGAGATCCTTCCTGGAAAGACTTTGTTGGAAGCCCTCAACACGGACTTGGTTTGTGACGCAATCAACACGGCTATGCGCGAGTTGTTCCTTCAAATCGTTTACGGACGTACGCAATCTGCTTTCTCTGAGGGCGGTTTGGCAGTAGGTGCTGGTTTGGAAGACCTCGGTAAGGGCTTGATTGGCCAAATGGGTACTTTGTATGGTACAAAGGCTAAGGGTACTCGTTACTTGCAGTTGACAGAGGGTTACATCACTAAGATGTTCTTGGATAAGGACAACCAAGTTTGTGGATACGAGTTCGTCCATATGGGCAAATTCATGGATGCTGTTAAGAAGGGTGTTCCAGCTGACGAGGCATTGAAGAGTGTTACTGGTACATACGGCCGTACTAAGGCTGAGGATGGAGCAGTAAAATCTATTGACCCGCGTAAGGAATAATTAAGAATTTTGAATTAAGAATTTTTAATTATAGAAGTAGAATTAATATTTAAAAAACATTTTGGATTTTAGATTGTCAGATGTCTCTGAAAACAGGCAATGCTGTTTTAGACAAAAAGTAAGGCTTTCGCGATTAGAATAGTTCGTTTGTATAAGTATTTGACGACGGAAGCGGGTGAACGAGAATTTGTGATGTCTAAGCAGTTGCTCCGAAGTGGCACAAGTATTGGCGCTAATGTAAGAGAGTCTCGTCGTGCACAGAGTTCTAAAGATTTCATAACGAAATTGTATGTCTCTTTGAAAGAGGCGGACGAGACTGCTTATTGGTTGGAGTTGATGAAAGAGACGGGTTACCTTACTCCTGATATGTTTGAGAGCCTTTATCTGATTGTGAAGAGTTGCTGAAACTCCTAACATCGATTATTAAGACAACTCAAAACAATATGGACAAGGATGCTGATAATTCAAAATTCAAAATTCAAAATACAAAATTATCATGATTAGAGAAGTTAAATTTGAATCACAAGATCGTCGTATAGCCCAAATCAATGCGGCATTGAACGCTCATGGTATTAAATCAATCGAAGAGGCTAACCAAATTTGCGACGCTGCTGGGTTGGATCCTTACAAGACTTGTGAGGAGACTCAAATGATCTGTTTCGAGAATGCAAAGTGGGCTTACGTAGTAGGTACTGCTATCGCATTGAAGGAAAAGGCAAAAGATGCAGTAGAGGCTGCTAAATATATCGGTGAGGGTCTTCAAGCATTCTGTATCCCTGGTTCTGTAGCTGACGATCGTAAGGTTGGTATCGGTCACGGTAACTTGGCTGCTCGTTTGCTCTCTCCAGAGTCAAAGTGTTTCGCTTTCTTGGCAGGTCACGAGTCATTCGCTGCTGCTGAGGGTGCTATCAAGATTGCAAAGATGGCTAATAAGTCAAGACCAGCTGACAAGCCTTTGCGTTGTATCTTGAATGGTTTGGGTAAAGACGCTGCTCAAATCATCTCTCGTATCAATGGTTTTACTTATGTGCAAACTAAGTTCGACTACTATACTGGTGAGTTGAAGGTTGTTAATAAGATTGCTTACTCTAACGGTGAGCGTGCAGCAGTTAACTGCTACGGCGCAGATGACGTTCGTGAGGGTGTAGCTATCATGTGGAAAGAGGATGTAGATGTATCTATCACAGGTAACTCTACAAACCCAACTCGTTTCCAACACCCAGTTGCTGGTACTTATAAGAAGGAGCGTGTTTTGGCTGGCAAGCCATACTTCTCAGTTGCTTCTGGTGGTGGTACAGGTCGTACTTTGCACCCAGATAATATGGCTGCAGGTCCTGCTTCTTATGGTATGACGGATACTTTGGGCCGTATGCACTCTGATGCTCAATTCGCTGGATCTTCTTCAGTTCCTGCTCACGTTGAGATGATGGGATTCCTCGGAATCGGTAACAACCCTATGGTTGGTTGTACTGTGGCTTGTGCTGTTGAGGTTGACTTGTACTTGAACAAGAAATAATCACATTACTTGATATTTGTTGGTTCCTGGGACTTCGTGGTCTCAGGAACTTTTTTGTTTTATAGGGTCTCTTCTTGTGGACGATTGAAGTGCGGAGATTGTCGTTGTTGTGTATGGGCGGCGGGAATCCATGCTTTTGCGGTCCGCTTAGTCTAAAAAATGAGGCTAACCGTTTGGAGAAATGATTCGCCTTGAAAAATGCGAGATATCTACGCCTCGTATCTGCGTGTGAAAAAAAGAGTACTATTATGGCGAAAATTATTGCTGCTGATATGTTATCTCTGTCTCTATGTGGTGCAGGATGAACTTGTGGAGATAAACCTGCGGAATCCTAATTAATTTTAACATTTTCCATTTTTCTTCTGTTCGTTGATGAAAAATGCCCTTTCTTCTTGTTATTTAGGTAGATGCACTATGAAAACAGAGGGAAATGCCCTTTTCGTTGAAGAAAATCTTGCTTTGAATATGATAATAACTCTATTCCCTTTTTTGTTTTTTTAATAATATATACATATATTTGTCAGCGAAAAGGGTAGTGCCATGAAGTGGCTCCCCTTTCGTGTGGTTGCATTTTTGGATTACTAATATGATGAAAAACATTAGTGTGATGAAGATAAAATATATTATTGCTTTATTTACTCTGGTCCTAATCGCTACAAAGGCTAAGGCGCAAGATGAAATCGTTTATGACCAGTATCACTTTAATTATTATTTGGTCAATCCGGCCGTGGCAGGAGCTGAGCGTTGCTCCCACCTCATGTTGACAGGAAAATTCCAATGGATGGGTATGGACGATGCGCCGATGACGCAGACGTTGAGCTTTAGGACGCGTGTCCTTAAGAATGTCGGTTTGGGTGCCTACGTCTACAATGATAGGAACGGCTACTCCTACCGTCAGGGTGGTCAGGCAACGTTTGCCTACCATATTCCGTTGTCAGAGAACAGCGGTTACTTCATGAAGGATCGTTCTATCGAGCGTCAGTTGTCCTTCGGTATTTCAGC
>JAFZKQ010000106.1 GCA_017553575.1 Paludibacteraceae bacterium | reverse complement strand
TTCAACTCCGGGGCCATACTGCGGGTATCCGCCATGGAGGCACTGGGCGGGTTCAACGAGGAGTACCCGCTCGACGCCCTGGACAACTGGTACTTCCACCACCTCTGCCGGCGCGGCAACCGGATCCTGCTGATGGACTGCACACTCGTGCAGGAGCTCTCCCTCTGCAACCCCGAGTCCATATCCCCACAAAGGTACAAGTCCGTCATGAACTCAGCCATCCGATTCGCCAAGTCCCTCGGGACCGTCGCACTCCTCGGCTGGAAGGCCAGGGCCGCGGCCAGGTGCATCGTACAGCTACTCTCGCCCAAAAAGAGGAAGCTCCTCCCGTTCACCTTCAAATACCTGTTCGTCAACGAATTAAAATAGGGGGACACGATATTACAAATTTCTCAAATGAAAACGCAAAAGGGAATAGACAATAGATATTTCCAAAATCTCCGATGCGACATAGCCCAAGGCGGCACCGTAAACACCACAGATAGGTATTAAGATATAATACAACGTCAAAGAGAGACAGAGAATCGCTGCCCCCACCCAAGGCGCATAACGTTGCAACTGCATGCCATACAAGCCCTGCACCGTAAACATCGTCGCAATCACCACCAACATCGGAATAGGTGACAGATACTGCAACAAAGGCACCACTTCACCAAAAGCCTCCCCTAAAAAGAGCCGAACAATTATCGGCGACATGAAATATACGGCCAGCGTAAAGAGCGAACCCGCCACGAGAATCAGAGCAAGATAGGCCTTCAATTTCTGCCACCCCGACACAACAGAAGAGGCGAACTCAAGGCTCAAGGAAGGGAACAAAGCCATACTCAACGGCATGGAAAGCAACATACTCATGGCTGCCACGATCTTATGACCTCCCGCATAAATGCCAATCTCCACGTCGGTAAGCAAAATACCAATCAACGTAATTCCGCCCAAAGCATACATATTGGAGAAGACATTGTTCAAAAAGATCGGGAATCCTTTCTTCAAAGGAGCAAAATCAAACTCCGACGTATACTTCAGTCCATATTTGACATAAGCCATGATAAAAAGGGCAATGCCAGCCAAGCAGTAAGAGAGCGACAAGAACAAGATATACAAACAGTAATCAGAAGGAGCCACCACCAAAAGAATTGTCAGCACAGCAGACAACGCCTTCATCGTGACATTTACCAAAGCCACCTTCCCCATCGTCTCCATTCCTTGGAAAAGCCAAGTCGGAGTAATCGCCATACCCACATTAATCAAAAAGGCAAAGAGATACAAAATCGGTTCCTCCCCCATCTTCGGGAAAAGAGACATCAAAGCCAAGAAAACGACAAATGCCCCCAAAAGGAAAAGAGCCTTCGATTTCAAGACCGACCAAAAGACCACCCGCACACGCTCCGGATCCTGACGGCAAAGCGCAATATCCTGCGTGGCAGAATACTCAAAACCATAGTTGACAAAGAGAGTGAAATAGGCCACGATATTCTGCGCATAAGAGACTTTTCCGAAAGCCTCAACGCCCAAAGCCCGAACGACAAAAGGAACGACCAAAAGCGGAATCAAAGCATTGGCAACCTGCATCAACGTCAGGGAAGCCACATTTTTCAACACTCCCCCCGAAAAGAGAGAACGCAATCTATCCATTAAAAAAGTTCTTTCCATTTTCTTTAAAAGTCATTCCTTCGGGACAAAAGTAAGAAAAATAAAAGGCTCTAACCTATTTTACGAGTGATTTTCACGCAAAGGAGGCCCATTCACCTATGACTTCCTATAGGCTTTCTCCCTTCAAACATCACAAAAAAAGAGGACAAAAAACGTATCTTTTTCCCGCAAATAACCCACTCCGGATTAATTAAACGATAAAAGTACCTATCTTTGCGAGCAATCAAGACAATCATTATGGGAAAAAACTTTCTCCACTGCAAGACACAAGACATTCCGTCCATCATTCTATACATAACCGCCATAGCCGTCTCTTTCATCGGCTGGATGGCACCCGTGCCCGTCATTGCACTGACCCTCTGTTGCCTTATTCTAACCCTCCTAAAATATCGCTCAGGAGAAAAGTTGGAACTAAACAAGACCGCCGCCTGCATGCTGGCGTTCTACCTCTTCATGCTCATGGCCGACCTTTTCAATGGCATTCCATTCTCCTCACTCAACAGAATGGATTTCCAAATAAGGATTCCTTTGCTTCTTCTCTCGTTAGCCTTCCTATTCAAACACAACGAATTAGATACACAAAAAGCATTAAAATGCCATGCCATAGGAAGTTACGCCACAGCCCTAACCATCCTACTCACCTTCGCATGGGAAGTCTGTTTCGACTTCGACGGTGTAGAGCGCAACCTCTATCACATGCGCCAATGCTTAGCCGCCATCTTCGTGTCCGTATCCCATAGGAGTTATGTCAACTTCAATCTATTAGTCGCCTTGATATTCGTCTTCCTGCACTACAACAGGCAACCCAGCACCAAACGGCTCATCCACTTCATCATCATAAGCATAGCCACAGGCGGATTCATCTTCCTATCCGAAGCGCGTGCCTCCATCATCTCCTACGGAGTCGTGCTGTTAGCCATGATTCTGATCCTGACGAAAGAGAAATTGAACCGCCGACAAATGGCGATTCTCCTCACCCTATGCGGGATAGGTTTCATCTGCGCCATTGTTTCCGTTCCGAGAGTGACGAACATTTTCCACTCGCTGATGAGAGGAGACACTGCTTGGCTCGACCTTGATCCCCGATTCCGGATATGGAACTGCGCCTACGACATCGCCTCCCAAGGCATACCTTTCTTAGGATGGGGAGCAGGAGAGTTACAACCCCTTCTGCAAGAGTGCTATACCTCCATTGGGTTCCAATATGGAGAGACCTATAGCTTAGGCACACACAACCAATTCATCGAAATCCTCCTCGAATACGGCTACCTCGGCTTGCTCCTTCTCTTGGCACTCTTGGGCTCCTTGGTTTATCGCAATAAGGCCTACCGAAAAGAGATCATCCTGTGGATAGCCCTTCTCGTCATCAACCTCTTCTTCGAAAACATGTTGAGTCGCGCCATAGGCTCCTACAACATAGCCTTTCTCTTGGCAATATGGGGGAACCGAAAAAATCCGTCAGAGGAGCATCAGGCAAGGAAATTCTCCAGAACCGACTTCATCCTGATTCCGTTGATCCTGATTATTGCAATAGGATACATCCGAAGCAACAAAAGCAAACATTTCGTCACGTTCCAAAAACACTTCGCCGTCGTTGAGAATCCTGCGGAGACCCTCCCATCCGAGATGGAAGGAAGTCCCATCTTGAAGATTGACCGCACCACCCCTATCGAAAGTTGGGGAGAGGTAGCTTTCATGAACTACTATTTTAATGAACTAAAGATGAAGACGAGCGACTCCATCCACTTCAGCCTTTACGTCTACGTTGACGAATCGTTTAACGGAAGCCTCGTGAGAATCAAGCTCGATGAACGGAACACAAACATCTACGAATGTTACTACGACTTAGGGAAGCAAGGCACATGGCAAAAGTTAATCCTCGACAAAAGTGGATTGGAAGGAAACGTGGCTTGCATCATCTCGATCGACAAGATACCAGCAAAAGATTTTTCAGAGTTGGAAGGATATGTGTTGTTTAGCAAACCAGTCATCCAAACAACAGAGAAATAGGCAATTGCATTTCCAAACCCAGACAAGAAGACTATTTGTAGCACAACCTCTTCAAGAGGAAGAGGAGCATAAAACGAGGAGACCTTGTCGTGTCAAAAAGAAGATCCCTCTCTTCGTTCCTTATTACGATGAGGAGTAAAGAGAAACTTTCCAAGAGGTCCTATTTAAATTCAAAAACGCCTAAACCGCCTCTGTTTTTTTATTTTTATTGTTATTTTTACTCCAAGATTTGGATTACCTTATTTTTGTTTTTAATGCCGATTTTGGAAGAAAAAACTGACATTCCAAATCTGAAACAGATATAGCAATTAAAACAAGTAGTTATGACTAAAGATGAAAAAACAATCGAAGGAAGCGTAGTGATCCCCACGGACGGAAGTACCCAAATAAAAGAATCTGCTTTTGCTCGGGACTTATCCCTTGTGAATATTATCATTCAGGAAGGAGTGACGGAAATCGGTCGTCAGGCTTTTATTGAATGTGAGAATCTTGTGTCGGTGAAATTTCCCAGCACATTGAAGAAGATTGAAGAAGAAGCATTTTATGGATGCCAAAAGTTGGAGGAAGTATCACTTCCTGATGGGTTGCAAGAGATTAAATATCACTCATTTTTTAGATGCTCAAAATTAAAGGAGTTCCGTTTTCCTGACTCGGTAACCTGTAATGAGGATTGCGGTTTGCCTTGGTGTACAGGTCTAAAGAAGGTTGTCCTGCCTAAAAAAATGACGGAGATACCCTCTCATTTTTTGAATGGTTTGAAAGATTTGGAGGAGATTGTGTTTCCTGAAGAGTTGAAGGTCATCGGGTCTGATGCATTGGAGAATTGCACTAGTCTCGTCAGCATTGAACTTCCCGAAAGTGTTGAGGTTTTGGAGTTTGGAGCCTTTAGTAACTGCAAGAAGCTTACTTCCATAAAATTGCCGAAACACCTAAAAAAAATCTATAAAAGGGCGTTCTATGGTTGTGACAAGTTGAAAGAAGTAGAACTTTTCGACGTCGAGGAAATCTATAGAGATTCTTTCCCTGAAAAGATAAAACTCAAAGTGTCACACGACAGCAAGACCCTCAAGGAGAAAGATGGCCTGCTGCTCTCCGCCGACGGGAAAGTCTTGCGTGCATGTTTGAAGAGTGCAGAAACCATCGAGATACCAGAATCAGTCACGGAAATTTTCGACTATGCGTTTGAAAGAATGCCCCTCCTTACTACTATCACTTTAGGTAAGAATTTGGTAAAATTGGATAAGAGCTGTTTCAATGGCTGTCCATCTTTGCAAAAGGTCTATTTCGAAGGTAGAATGGTTGAGATAGGTGAGAGTGCCTTCTCGTACTGCGAAAAATTGAATACAGTCTCTTTCCCATACCCTGATTCTGTTGCCTCGATTGGAGCAAACGCCTTTGCAGAGTGTACGAAATTGAAAAGTATAACCATCCCTGCTTCGGTCAAAACAGTGGGCGAAGATGCTTTTACTTATGCAGGTCTGTCGCAAGTATCTATTCTTTCAAAAGGTTCTTTAGGTCGAGGAGCTTTTTCCGATTGCCAACTCAAACAGATAGAAATACCCTCCCAAACGATTGGCATGTTTGCATTTTCCGGATGCACAAAACTCACTTCGGTCACACTCCTCGACTCCGTTTCGACCATAGAGAAGTCCGTCTTCCAAGAGTGTCCGAAACTCACTACGATTCACATCGCCGCCTTAAATCAGGATGCAGACACCAAGACCTTCCTAGATTATAATGCCACGGAGACCATCCAATTGGATGGCCCAGACAAGAGTTGGATGGGTGTGGTGGATGAGGAACTCGCACAAATTCGAAAAACGGCAGAGAAAGGCGATGCTGAGACTCAATATAAATTGGGCGGTCGCTACTATAAAGGCGACGGTCTCCATGAGAGTCATGAACTTGCGATTGAATGGTGGACCAAGGCGGCCAAGCAAGGCCATGTGAAAGCTCAATTTAATTTGGGACTTTGTTATTCTAAGGGCGATGGCGTCTCTCAAAATAAAAAGAAGGCAGCTGAATGGTATGCCAAAGCAGCCGAACAGGGCAATGCCAATGCACAAAACAACTTGGGCGTACTTTATGAAGATGGCGAGGGCGTACCTCAAAATTACGAGATGGCAGCTGAGTGGTTCCGTAAATCGGAGGCTCTAGGAAATGAACAAGCCAAGAAAAATCTAAAACGATTGCAGGAGGAGGGCCTTATCGTGTCAGACAACACCCCTAAAATCACCGACGACACTTTAGGCACGCTCTACTACAAAGAAAATAATGGTTGGATGGGCAGTTCTACGGCCAACTTCTCCGGAGTGGAAATGCCTTTCGAAGTTGAATTGGAAGGAACAGAGAAAGAGGGCGTCACCGATGCACAACGCAAGGCATTCGTCGAGTATGAACAGAGAAAAGAGAGCTATTTCGAGACTCTCCAGCAAAAGGCCCAAGATCTATTCATAGCGGCCCACAAAAAGAAGAACAATCGAATACTTCCATCCAAACTATACATCGCACGCGATGGCAACTACGGCTGGATTGCCAATAAGGAGTGGGACGGCAAAGAGATTGTCGTGATTCTCTCTGATGAAGATCTTCTGCTGGCTGATGACAAAGCCATCTTGCAGAATGCTGCCGAGGTGAAGTCCAACCGTACCAAAACGGAATGGCACATCGACGATACGGTCTACTTCAACCTCTTCGGAGTGCTCACGATTTTATCGATTAGAACTCCCGATGGAAAAGATGGAGAACTCCTCTCGGACAAAGAGAAGGAACTTTTGATGTGGCTGACCCAAAAGTTCGATTCAAATAAGATAAAGAAGGAGGTGCTGAAATACTGCAACGACAGCTATGACAGTTGGGGCGGAGATACGATTACCGCTGACGATTTGCATGAGGAGTTGTCGCTTAACTACATCCGCATCCGTGTCGAAAAATCAGGTTGGAGCGACAAAGAACCAGACATTTGTCTATCAGGAGACTGCGGATGTGACGAGGAGCATGGAATCGCCATAGCATTCAGGGACAAGAAGTTGATTGACATCGAAGATGAGAGCATTTCATTTTAGAAGTCACTTAGTTGTTTCTGCCTGAGGTTCGATATGGGAATCTACCCCCAAAAGAACGAATGCAGACAACATTATTCATAGAGAACCCCCTTCGCAAAAGAGCGGAGGGGATTTTCAAGAGCAACACATATTGTTGTTTTCAAACAATAAATAACCTTACGCGATAAAGCCGAAAAAAAAGAAATTATTTTTTTGTTTTTTTCAAACAAACCATTTATTTTTGCAGTAAGATTAAAATCATGATTAAAATCTGTTCCTCTATTTGGTAATGGTTCTGCTGAATTTTGTGAACTTTTTAAAAAAAAAATTGGACCTATAAAATTTAAAACAATGAAATCGAAAAATTATCTTTTAGGAATTTCTTTATTGCTATCACTAAGTGCATGTGAAAAGAATGACGTCAATTTAGACAACATTGATTCAGAAACAATCGCATCAGAGGGAAACGAAATAAGCCTAATGAACGATATGATTTTCCCTGAATCAGACTTAAGATCTTGTATTTACAAAGCAAACAAGTGGAGCAACGGAGAACACATTCCTTATAAATTCTTAAGTGGAAGTGCCACCCAAAAGAAGAAATTCAAATCATTCCTAAACGAATGGATGGCATACGCAAATCTTTACTTTTACGAAGTACCAGCAAGCAGCAATGCAACTGTCAGAGTTCAATTTGACAACAGTAATTCAAGTGCTTCATATGTAGGAACTGATGCAAAGTATATCACCAATCAATCACAATGGACGGTACATTTCGGTTGGCTCAAAGACAATACCGCACAAAACGAGTACTCAAGAGTCATATTGCACGAACTCGGACATGTCCTTGGCTTGAAACACGAGCATCAATCTCCTGCAAGCCCAATCATCTGGGATGAAGATAAGGTTTACGAATGGGGAAAAAACACGCAAGGTTGGTCAGCCTCTCAAACATACAGCAATGTAATCAAAAAATACACTGCTTCCGAAACCAACTATTCAAGTTATGATCCGAACTCAATCATGACGTATGGTATGGATGCGAGATACACAAAAAATGGCATAACTGTAAAAACCAACAGAGAATTATCCTCAATGGACAAATCTTGGATGAAACAATGGTATCCATTTAACGGAACCAAGAGACTTTTCAGATGTTACTTCCCTGATTGGGGCAGACACTTCTACACAACAAACTTTGATGAACTTAAGAAAATCAACAAAGGCGAGACTGTAGAATCTCTATTAGGAAAAGTTTACGAAACCCAAGTATCTGGAACCACAAAGTTGTATAGATACTGGAATTCAAAGACAGCAGATCACTTTTACACCACCAACTATAATGAGTTAGGCGGCGGAAAAGGCAACTACGTATACGAACATGTAGAAGGATATGTTTATTCATCTAAGAAAGACAACACACTTCCTCTATATAGATATTACAATTCTAAGACAGGTGAGCACTTCTACACGACGAACTACAATGAAATCAAAGATGGCAAATCTTTGAATTTCAAATATGAAGGCATTGCTTGTTATATATTGCCAAACTAATAGGCGGTTAAAACGTATTAATCAATTCTGGCATCATCGTAAGGCGACACCTACGATGATGCCTTTTTTATAACCGCAAATTCAATAAATTTCATTAATTCACATAAATCTCTGAATAAAGACCATTCTACCTTTGTCTTTTAGACCAAATTTAAAATTAGTTTACCAAGCATCCTCCCATTTTCATCCCTATTAAATCTTTTTTCTTACAAAAAACCATTACCTTTGCAGAATGGGGATATTTTGAATTCCCGTGAGCGTGAGAAGGAATATTATTAACAATTAAACAAAATAATGAAATCGTTCAAATTAATCAACAACATCTCAGGATGGATTGTATTTGCGATTGCAACGGTAGTCTACATTTTGACTATTGAACCAACCGCAAGTTTCTGGGACTGTGGAGAATTCATCTCAACGGCAGACAAATTGGAAGTAGGACACCCACCGGGTGCACCATTCTTCATGCTAACCGCACGTTTCTTTACCCTTTTTGCTTCTGATCAAGCCCATGTGGCCATGATGGTCAACACATTCTCTGCTCTCTGCAGTGCCTTGTGTATACTTTTCCTTTTCTGGACCATCACCCACCTTGCTCGCAAGGCTATGATTAACGACGAATCGGATTTCACCACAGGAAACATCATCGCCATCATCGGTAGTGGTGCGGTAGGTGCATTAGCTTATACATTCTCAGACACATTCTGGTTCTCCGCAGTGGAGGGAGAGGTTTACGCCTACTCTTCTCTATTCACAGCCGTTGTTGTTTGGGCGATGTTGAAATGGGAGGATGTGGCAGATCAGCCATACGCCAACAGATGGTTGGTGCTTATCGCCTACTTGATGGGTCTCTCCATCGGCGTGCACTTGCTTAACTTGTTGACCATTCCTGTTTTAGGATTGATTTACTACTATAAAAAGTACACTCCTACCCTCCAGGGAGCCTATATCGCATTGGCTATCTCTTGCGTGCTTTTGGTATTCGTCCTCTTCGGATTGATTCCTGGATTTGCTTTGGTGGCAGGATGGTTCGAGCTACTCTTCGTCAATGTTTTGGGATTCGGTTTCAACACAGGAACCATCTTCTATGCCCTCCTCACTGTAGGATGCTTGGCATGGGGAATCTATGAGACAAACAAAGAAGAGGAGGTTCTAACAGACGATGCCAGCCTAAATGGGGTAAAAACGGTCGGAAGCAGCAATTCTGCTGAGAATTTGAGGTACAAAATCAGCTTCGTTCTTTCCTTCTTCTTGTTGGGTATTCCATTCTTCGGAAGCCACATCACTTTAGGTATAATCCTTCTTGCAGCATTGATTGCCTATTTATTCTTCATCAACAAGAATCTCAACAAAGCACTTATCAACCTCATCATGCTTTGTTCGGCAGTCATCCTTTTGGGATACTCCACCTATGCAACTATCATCATCCGTTCGGCTGCCAACACTCCGATGGACCAGAACTCTCCAGACGACGTGTTCTCCCTCAAGAGTTACCTCAACCGTGACCAATACGGCGATACGCCGCTCTTGTACGGTGAGTCCTACGCTTCTGAGTATCTCCGAGAGAAAGACCCAGAGAATGATGGTTGGAAAGTTGCTAGCGACAAAGGCGAAACTCTTTGGGCTAAGAAAGTAAAAGTCTCTCCAGAAGAGAAAGACCAATACGAGAATTGTGGCTACAAGGAGAAGTACAAGTATGTAAGCAAAACTTGCATGATCTTCCCTCGTATGTACAGCAAACAGGCCAGCCACATCGAAGCCTACAAAAGATGGGGTAACGTCACAGGCCGAAAGGTCACGTATGAAAACATGAATAAGAGGGAAACAACCGTCGTACCGACCTTTGCCGAAAACATGACTTACTTCTTCAGATACCAAGTCAACTTCATGTATATCAGGTATTTCATGTGGAACTTCGTCGGTCGTCAAAACGACATCCAAGGTCATGGAGACATCGTGAACGGAAACTGGATTACGGGTATAGACTTCATCGACAATATGCTTGTGGGCGACCAAAGCAACTTGCCTGACGAGTTGAGGAACAACAAAGGAAGGAATGTATACTATGCATTGCCTCTGATCCTTGGTATCTTAGGAATGATCGTTCAAACAAGGACAAAGAAAGACAAGCAGAATTTCTGGATCACGATGTTGCTATTCCTCATGACGGGACTTGCCATCATCCTATACTTGAACCAGACTCCATACCAACCTAGAGAGCGAGACTATGCCTACGCAGGTTCGTTCTACGCATTCTGCATCTGGATCGGCTATGGCGTGCTGTTCTTCTACGACCTGCTCTCCCAATTCATCCAAAAAGGAATTGCAGCCAGCATCTCCACATTGGCCTGCCTTGGTGTGCCTATCTTGATGGGTGTGCAGAACTGGGATGACCACGACCGTTCAGGACGATACACGGCAAGGGACTTCGGACAGAACTATTTGCTCTCCGTCGCACCAAACGCAGTCATCTTCACCAACGGAGATAACGACACATTCCCTCTATGGTACAACCAAGAGGTGGAAGGCGTCCGTACGGATGTCCGTGTTGCCAACCTAAGCTACTTGCAGATGGGCTGGTACATCGACCAGATGAAGCGCGACGCATACGAGTCAAAAGCACTTCCTATCTCGTTGACGCCAGACCAATACTCAAACGGCAAGTTGGATGTTGCCTACATCATGACCATGTTGAAGGATTCCATCCGGATTACCGACGCCATGGACATCTTGACAAGCAAGGATCCACGCTTCAAGAGTTTTGCAAAGAGGTATGGAGACAACTTCGACTTCATCCCAACCAACAAGCTATACATGCTAGTCGACTCTGCTGCTGCCGTAAATTCGGGAACTGTGAAGGCGAATGATGCCAACAAGATAGCATCAAAGATCGACATCAACTTAGGAGGCAAGCGTTACCTCGGAAAGCATGAGATAGCCATCCTGAACTTGTTGCAAAACAACAACTGGGAGCGTCCTATCTACTTCGCCGTAACCGTAGGTGAAGACAGCTATTTGAACTTGAAGAAGAACTTCCAATTGGAAGGTATGGCTTACAGAGTAGTTCCAATCAACCAACCAGGCAGAGTGAACACAGAGGCCATGTACGACAACATGCTCAACAAGTTCAAATGGGGTGGTGTTGAGAATCCAGACGTATATTTGGACGAGAACAATCTTCGTATGACATCGACATTCAGACACATGTTCACCCGTCTTGTTGACGCCCTTATTTCAGAAGGAAAGAAGGACAGTGCAAGGACCGCTTTGGACTACTGTATGAAAGTCATGCCAAGCAAGACAGTTCCTCACACTTTCGTGTCCGTCGTATTAGCAAGACAATACTATCAAGTCGGCGAGGACCAAAAGGCAGAAGCTATTCTCAAGGAGATCAAAGAGAACTCTATGCAATATCTCGATTGGATCTCCGGCATGAGTGCTTTCCACCAAAAGGGTGCGGCTGAGGAGTTCGAGCAACAACTCAGCATTCTGTCGGAAGTTCTCCGCATCAGCGAATCAAAGATGGACAAAGAGCTTTTTGACCAAGACTACAAGAAATTCGTAGCCTACAGTCAACTATACAATAAATTAAGAAAATAATGTTTATAGAGCAACCCCCAACGGCATTCAGGATGTTTTTCCCGAATGCCGCTTGGAGAATACCCCAAAAAAAGAAGACGGTCTATCTCACCTTCGACGATGGACCGATTCCGGAGGTGACCCCTTGGGTTCTTGACATTTTGGAAAAATACGGAGTAAAGGCGACCTTTTTCTGTGTCGGAGACAATGTCAGGAAGCATCCAGAAATCTTCAAACAAGTGCTTGATGCCGGCCACAAAGTGGGCAACCACTCCTACAACCACATTCAAGGCTTCAAGTACTCCACAAAGGACTATATGAAGAACGTGGAAAAGGCAGATGCCCTCATCCACAGCGTCCTCTATAGGCCTCCACACGGACAACTTTATATCCGTCAACTCATCAAGTTGAAGAAAAAATATCAAGTCGTCATGTGGGATGTGGTCACAAGAGACTACAACAAGGACTTGGATGGAGAGTTTGTCCTCAACATCGTAAAGAGGAAGGTAAGGAATGGATCCATCATCGTATTCCATGATTCCCTCAAGGCTGAGAAGAACATGAAATACGCCATGCCCAAAGCCATCGAGTGGCTACTCCAAGAGGGATATCAATTTGAGGTGCTTAGCCCTGCTATCATCGCACAATGCATACAGACGAAAAGCGCCCCAATCATGAAACGAGCCCTTCTCGTACAAACTATTTGACCAGAGGAGGAACCGATTCAAAAAAACACAGAAACTCAAAAACAGCGCATAATGAACATTTTATTATTAGGATCAGGCGGGCGCGAACATGCATTGGCATGGAAGATTGCCCAAAGCCCCAAAGTATCGAAATTATATATTGCTCCAGGAAACGGAGGAACCTCTAACGTTGGCGAGAACGTAGCCATCGCAGCAGACAACTTTGAGGCCATCGGACAATTTGCCATAGAGAAAGGAATCTCCATGGTTGTAGTAGGTCCAGAGGACCCATTGGTAAAGGGTATCTACGACTACTTCCAAGGCAACGAGAAGTTGAAAAACATTCCAGTCATAGGCCCATCCAAAGAGGGTGCTCAATTGGAAGGCAGTAAGGATTTCGCCAAGGCTTTCATGATGCGTCACGGCATTCCTACCGCCCAATACAGAAGTTTCACGACCGAGACTCTAAACGAGGGTTGCAAATTCCTCGAAACCTTGCAGGCTCCCTACGTCTTGAAAGCCGACGGATTGGCTGCAGGAAAGGGCGTTCTCATCATCGACAACTTGGAGGAAGCTAAGCAAGAGCTCAAGAATATGCTCGACGGAAAATTCGGTTCTGCCAGCGCAACCGTTGTCATTGAGGAGTTCCTATCGGGTATAGAGTGTTCTGTCTTCGTCCTCACTGACGGAGAGAACTACAAGATATTACCAGTAGCCAAAGACTACAAGCGTATTGGAGAGGGCGACACAGGCCTCAACACAGGAGGTATGGGTTCCGTTTCTCCTGTTCCTTTCGCCGACAAAGTCTTCATGCAAAAAGTGGAGGAGCGTATCGTCATCCCTACGATCCAAGGCTTGAAGAAAGAGAACATTTGCTACAAAGGCTTCATCTTCCTCGGACTCATCAACGTCAAGAATGAGCCTATGGTTATCGAATACAACGTCCGCATGGGCGACCCAGAGACAGAGGCTGTTATGCTCCGCATCAAGTCTGACTTGGTCGAATTGTTTGAGGGTGTCGCAAACGGCAACCTGAACACCAAGACTCTTGTCGAAGACGAACGTGCAGCCGTAACCGTCATGCTCGTATCCGGAGGATATCCAGAAGCTTACGAGAAGGGCAAGGTCATCACTGGCATAGAGGATGTGAAAGAGAGCATCGTTTTCCATGCAGGAACAAAGATGGTCGACGGCAAGCTCCTCACAAACGGAGGTCGTGTCATCGCTGTCAGCTCTTACGGAAAAGATAAAGAAGAGGCTCTCCAACAGTCGTTCAAGAACGCACAGAAGATCAATTTCGACAAGAAATACTTCCGTTCTGACATTGGTCGTGACTTGAAATAAGTATGAATGAAGGATGGGGATCCCAAAATCCCCTCTTATTCCTAACATCAAATAGATGAGTTTTAGTTATGCGGGGAAATAGATTTACGGAGTCGCTCAACCCGAATGAGAAGAATATAAGCATCCTTCTCATCTTGATGCTTGCCTTATGGTATGACCTGTTTCTTCCGCAAAACACCTATATGGGGAGACTATTCCAACCGGAATCGTCTCCCCTCTATATGGAATCCCCTCTATACACCCTCCTCCTCGGATGGTTGCAACCTTGGGGAATCATAAATGACATAGCCGCACTGCTCCTCTTCATTGCGACGGGAGGATTGCTTATTCGGTTCAACGGAACCTTTGCCTACATCAAAGTAAGGACGATACTCCCAGCCGTCTTCTTCTGTACCTTAGGCTCCATCTTTTTCTGTCACACCTTGACGCCAGGCATCTTCTTGTCTGTTCTGCTGATCGGGGGACTCTACTCCAGTTTCTTCTATGTGGAGACGTTCAACCCTATACACGCATTCAATGCAGGTCTTTTCATCTCCATCGCGACCCTGCTGTCGCCGACATATATCCTGCTGATAATCCCCTACTTCATCTTCTTCCATAGCACTTCCGCCCTCAACCTAAGGAGTTTTTTGGCCTCCCTGTTCGGATTCATCATTCCTGCGCTATACGCCACGCTATACTATGTCGTCATCGGAGAGACAGCGACGCTGACCGAATTCTTCAGCAAAAGTTTCAGTACCCTCTCCATCCAATACAGATTTAACGACTTGGAGACAGCCTACCTCCTATTCTTAGGATGCACCACGGCTTGGGCTATTGGACATTTCATCTTAGACAATACACATGACAACATAAAATCGAGGAAACAGAACACGCACATCAACAGTCTGTTCTTATGGATTCTCGCCCTTATGATTATTGGGTTCCCCGACTCCCAAAACTTATTGTATCCGCTGACGCTACTATGGAGCATGATTCTCGGAAGGTTCTTCTCCATCAATAGTAGCCGAATCGCTTACATCGTCTTCTTCTTATTTCTCGCCATTTCTCTATTAACCTTTATCCTCGCTTAAGACAATGGAAGGTCTCGAATTTCTTGAAACATTCGGCATCGTAGGCCTTTTCATCGCTTCGTTCTTAGCCGCCACGATCCTTCCTTTCAGTTCGGAAGTCGTCTTTGCGGGCGTACTTGCCACCGGCTGCAATCCGATAGGTTGCCTCTTGGCCGCATCAGTCGGAAACACCCTTGGTGGATTGACCTGCTATTGGATAGGAAAAATGGGAAAAATAGAATGGATAGAGAAATACCTGAAAATCAAGTATGAGAAAATACAAAAGATGGAAGCTTGGATTCATGACAAAGGGAGCATACTGGCAGTACTCACCTTCCTTCCCGGAATAGGAGACGTCATTGCTGTCGCCTTAGGCTACTTGCGTTGCAACGTTTGGCTAATCGCTCTCTTCATGTTCATCGGGAAAAGCATCCGTTACTTCGTCTTGATGAAGGCGCAGCTTGCCCTCTTCTTCAACTAAACATCCACCTCTAAACTCTCTTCTTGCCATGGATAGAACTGATTCCCCTACCCTGAAAATATACAAAGCTTCCGCTGGCTCAGGGAAAACCTATCGTTTAGTCGTAGAATATATCAAGCTCCTGATTGAAGATCCGGAAGCATACGCCAACATCTTGGCCGTCACGTTCACCAACAAAGCGACCTCGGAGATGAAAAACCGCATCTTGTCCGAACTCTATGGCATCGCCAACGGACTGAAAGATTCTGACAATTATCTCCACACCATACAGCAGGAATTAAGCCAAAAGGAAAAGAAATGGAGCTATGACGAAATCAGGAGGAAAGCCAAAGCTTCCCTCATCAGCATACTTCACAACTACAGCCGATTCCGCATTGAGACCATCGACAGCTTCTTCCAATCCATCCTAAAGAACTTAGCCAAGGAATTGGGTCTCGGAGCCTACATGAATATCGAATTGGACAACAACGCCCCGCTGAAGGATGCCGTCAAAGAGTTGTTCGACAAGGTGAAAGAAGACCCCGACCTGATGCGATGGATAAGCGACTACATCGACGAGAAATTGGGCGAAAACAACAGCTGGAAGATCGACAAGGAGCTGGAAGATTTCGGGAAAAACATCTTCAAAGAGGAGTTCAAGAAGATGGAACGCGAGATTGACATCGAGACAAAGCGAAACCAGACCACCAATCTGCTCAAAGAGAAGGGTGCGCTGGAAAAGTATAAGAAGAATCTCAGGGGAAAGGAAGAGAAGATTCGCAACGGACTCATTCAGATAGCCCAACAATTCAGGGACGTCACCACCCAGCACCATCTCGACACCGAAGACTTCGCCTATAACAAATCGGGAGTTGCCGGCCTTTTCAATAAGATATTAGACAAGAATGAATTTCCTGCCGAGATTGGGAAACGAGCCTCCGACTGTCTGGAGGATGTAGAGAAGTGGACCAAGAAAACCCATCCGCGCCATGACGAAATCATAGCGTTAGCGGAGAAGCAACTGATTCCGATCCTGACAGAGACAGAAAAGTATCTGACTGAACACATAAGCGACATCAACACCATCAAATTGATCATCAAGGACATCAACAAGTTAGGATTACTGCACGACCTCGCCACCCTCATCAGCGAGAACAACAGCAAGAACAATCAGTTCATGCTTGCCGACACCCCCTCCTTGCTGAATGAAATGATTGGAGAGAATGATGCTCCCTTCATCTACGAGAAGGTGGGCGCCTACATCAACCACATCATGATTGACGAGTTCCAAGATACGAGTCTGACCCAATGGAAGAACTTCAAGCCCTTGCTGGAGGAGGGACTCTCCCAAAACGCCCTCAGCTTGATTGTCGGCGACCCTAAGCAAGCCATCTATCGATGGAGAAACAGCGATTGGAGGACCATCAGCAGGATCAACGAAGAGATAACGAATGTCCCCGTAGGAGTTTACCCGATGGAGACGAACTGGAGAAGCAAAAAGAACATCATCCAATTCAACAATCAATTCTTCGAAAAAGCCTTGGAACTCATCAACAAAGAGATGAACGACAAGAACTTGAATATGCAAACCGCCTACAAAGACGTATGCCAAAAGAGTTCCAAAGAAGAGGAAGAGGGCTGGGTTCATGTGGAATTTTTGGATAATGACGACTTCTCCATGTCGGAAAGGTTGCGTGAACAAATCGAGGAATTACAGGACCACGGCATCAGAGCCGACGAGATCACCATCCTACTCCGAAAGAACAAAAACATCCCGGTCATCGCCCAATATTTGTCCGACTACAAAAACAGAGAGCCTGAGCTCGCCTCCAAATACGTCTATGACGTCATTTCAGACGAAGCATACGAGTTAGCATCCTCTTTGGCTTTACAGATACTCATCCAAGCCCTACAATACATCTCAGAGCCTGAAAATGGCATCTACAAGGCTCAATTGCTCTTCTCATACCAAACGGTGATATTGGGCAAAGAGGCCAACGACACGGCACGCTCCTATCTCCACGACAAAGACTCCCCTGCCATCCTGAAATTGGAGGAGAATTTGAGAAAGGCCTCCTTGCTTCCTCTCTATGAGATGGTGGAAACGGTTTACGAACTACTGGAGCTGCATAAAATCAAGAACCAGGAGAGTTATATGCAATCGTTCCTCGACGGCCTCAACCAATTCCTCGTCAACAAATCATCCGACCTCAACCAATTCCTCCAACATTGGGAAGAGAAGTTGAAGGTCACGACCATTCCTTTCAGCAGTGAGATCAATGGCATAAAGATCATGTCCATCCACAAATCCAAAGGATTGGAATTCCATACGGTCATCCTTCCCTTCTGCGACTGGACCCTCACCACGGAGAGGGGCTTAAAACCTTTGCTTTGGTGCAAGACGGATCAAGAGCCTTATTCGGAACTCCCGCTGATCCCTATCTCCTACGGCAATGACATGGAGAAATCCATTTTCAGCGAGCAATACTACGAAGAGACGGAACAACTATACGTGGACAACCTAAACATCCTCTACGTGGCTCTAACACGGGCGAAAAAGAACTTAATCATCTTGGGCACCGACTACGAAAAGATCGAGTCGCCCAAAACCATCTCCCAACTCATGAAGGTGGCTCTCATGACAGACTCAGCCCATTGGAACAAAGATGAGATGAGTTTCTCCATCGGAGAACTCTACGACAAGAAAGAGGAGAAAGAGGCAAAGGAGAGTTCCAACATCCTAAAAAAGAAGCCGCAGACCACCACCTCCGAATACCAAAGCTACAAACAGAAAGCCTCCTTTAGGCAATCCAACCAATCGAAAGAGTTCATCAACGAAGAGAAGAACGAAAGGAACCAATACATAGACCGAGGAAAGGTGCTACACGCCCTCTTTTCCCAAATAAATACAAAAAATGACATTGGGAAAGCGGTTGAATCCCTCCTATTCGAAGGCGTGATTTCCGAGGACGAGAAAGAGAGCCTCATGGCATTCGCAGAGAAAGCCCTCCATCAGGAGATCGCCAACGAATGGTTTGCCGATGGCTTGGAACTATTCAACGAATGTGAAATCGTATACAAAGAGAATGGTATTGCCAAGAATTGCCGTCCCGACCGAGTTATCAAGAAGGGCAATGAAATGACCATCATCGACTACAAATTCGGAAAGAAGGAGAATAAACACATTAAACAGGTGACGCAATACATCCACCTCATCCAACAAATGGGCTATACGGCCCAAGGCTACGTCTGGTATGTGGAGAATGGAGAAATCGTAAAAGCATAAGACGCAACGACCCCACTTTGCCCAAACAGGCTGAGGAGTGAACAACAGCATTCCGAAATAGATCAGACAATTCTTAAAACAAAATAGGGACGAAAGAACTTCGTCCCTACTTGTATTCATCCTATGATGCGGAAGAACGTCAATCGACCGTAATATCCTTCTTGGATTTGACGGAATAAGAGAATTTCAGTTCCCGTTTCTCGCCCGCCTTCAAGTTCAGTTTCCAAGTGAGTTTTCCCTCCTTCTCGTCTACCTCGGCACCACCGTTATCCATAAGCACCACTTTAATGTCATTATCTGTGGAGACAGGGAACTGGTCTTCTATGGTGATTTTGGCCGACGTGGATTTATTGTTCTTCACCGTAATCATCCATTCACGCTCCACTTTACCGGAAGTCTTGATGAGGTTTTTAGAGGAGTAGGTCCGCAAATCCTTGCGTTCAACGGCCAAGTCCTTGTCCTTACCAATGGAGAGGTTGAGCGTGTCCTCCGTCTGGCGGGCGTTGATGAAGCTCTCGCCCAAGAACATGTTGTTCAAAAAGAGTTTGACGCTTCCGTCGAGAAGGTCCAGCTTCTTCCAGTTCGGAATGGAGGCCACCAAATAGACATCCTTGGAGAGTTTCGGCACGGCAAAGTAGTTATACTCCGCATCGATGGAGAGGTCTTTCACCATGATTTCATGGTCAGCTCCATCCTCGGGGATGGTATTGAGTCCCGGCGTATTCTCGACATGGTTTCGGATCTCCATTTGAGGAATGTCCATCATCGTGCCACTTCCCAAAGAACGCTCTTTAGGGGAGACTTGGACAACCCTGTTTTGAGCGAGGTAATTGTTATAGTTATAATCAGATTTCGCTTCTATCACGTTGGAATTGCCACTCTGCATGAATACGTTTTTCACCGCCACATTATCACCGGTGGCCATACTTGTGGTGTTTGCATAGCCTGAAAAGGCGTATTTCACAGTGCTCTTCTTAGGCACCAACAACTCATAATATCCGTTCTCGTCACTCTGCGTTTTACGGTCCTCGCCCGAGGTGATCAACGCGCCCTTCAACGGTCCTTTCTTATCGCGCACCACTCCCAACACTTTGACAAACTGGTTTTGGCTACTCTTGGTGGATTCGTTCCTTCCGACGTAGTAGCCTTCGGGGATGACATATTTGCCCAATTCAGGCTTCTCGTTGCTTCGGCTTGGGTCGTTTTGCGACAAGAGGAGTGCCACGTTCTCCCATTTCTCCTTGCTTGCCTGGCTGACGTAGGCCTTTTGAATCAAGTGGAGTTTCGTATCATTTTTGGCGATGCGGGCCTCGTAGAAAGGCATCCACGCTGCATTCTTTACGAAGTAGAGGATTTCGAGTTCGCAGTTGGTGGCTTGCGAGGATTCCAACTTCACCGTGAGGAAACTCATCGGCTCCATCTGTTTCTCGTAGAGCAAATTCATCTTTTGTTCATTTAGCGTCAACTCCTCCTGACACTTTTGGATTTTCCGCTGGTAATCATATTGTTGAACGATGATTTCGTTCAAATCCTTGCGTAAATAAGAGGCAATACCCTGCAAGGTCGGTGCAGTGAATCCGTTATCACCGCCGATGTTGTTGCTTTTCAAGATAAGTTCTCGCTCACTGTCCAACACGCCTCTCTTGGCAACCATCATATCGATGGAGTCACGAAGCAAGGCAGACCGTTTGGTGAGTGTTGTCACCTCTTTTGAAATCTGCTTCCGGTTGGGCACCTCCACGTCGTAGTTGATGGAGGCAAGAGTCACCTGACTATTTTTCACGCCGACCTGCACGGAAGTTTGGTCCAACAAAGGTGTCAGCAAAGGGATCTTCACTTCGGTAGTACCACTTTTGACATTCACGTTGGCGGTACGGTTGACCATTGCACCCGTGGCATAGACCATCACCTCTTTGATTTTGGAATTTGCCTCTATAGGAGCTGCCATTCCTGAAAAGGTAGGAAGCAAAAGGCCTCCTGCCAATAGTAGAACTTCTATTTTCATTTGTCTCATATTCATATCTTGTGGGGTGATTTAACCCTATTTTTATACTAAGTTCAATCGTTATAAATCTTCGTCATCCTTCAAATCATCATAATCCTTTTCGTTTTTCACCGTCACCTCATAGATGAGCGAGAGTGTCTTCTTCTCGTTAGGTGCCAATTGGAGATCCCAAATGACCGAGCCCCACTGCTCATCCACACGGGCGTTGCTTGATTCGATGAGTTCCACCTTCACATCCTTTCGGGTCGAGACAGGGATTTGATCCCGCACAATCAAGTGCTTGATAGCCGTCTCTTTGTTGTTCTTGACCACAATCTGCCACTCCCGATAGATCTTGTTGTTCATCTTCAGAAGACCTTTCCGCTGGTTGGTGGTCGATTTGAGAATACGCTCCACGGCGATATCCTTCTCCACACCGACGGAGAATTTTAGGCTATCTTCTATCTCGTTCGGAGTCCAATAGGACTCGCCAATGTAGGCGTTGTTCAAGAAGACGCGAAGTTTACCCGCCAATAATTCATGGTCCTTCCATTTCGGAATCTCCGCTATCATATAGACGTTGGGCGTCATCTTAGGTGCGGCGTAATAGGAGTATTCGACAGGGATGGAGATCTTCTCCAGCATCGCCTCATGTTCCGAGCCGTCAGAAGGAATCGTGTTGAGCGTGCTTGCCTCTGCCGTGTAATCCTGCAGTTTGGAGAAGAGGGAGAGGTATTGCTCCGAGCCGACGCTTGCCCCCTTTCGGGTGGTGATGAAAACAACCCCGTTGACTGCCCGCGAGCCGTAGATGGCGGTTGCGCTTTGGTCTTTTAAGACTTCCACGGCGACAATATCTGCTGGAGAAATATCACTCAATGGGTTTCCCTTGGTAGAAGCCATAGGCACACCATCCACGACATAGAGAGGATCATTCTCACCAGTCAAAGAATTTGTACCACGAACATGTACGGAAGAGGCAACACTGGGTAGACCTGATGATTCGGTGACTTGCACGCCAGAAACACGTCCGTTCAAAGCTTGGTCGATAGAAGCGGGAACCGCCTCTTTCAATTTCTCTTCACGAACACCAAATATAGAACCTACCTTTTTTGCGGCTTTTTTTATTCCATTTGTCTTTCCATAACCCACCACAACAACTTCTTCCATCATATTCTCATCCATGACTAATTTAATGTCAAGCCAATGAGGGGTGGTAGCTGTTATTTTCAGTGTTTTTGTTTCGTAACCAATATAACTAATCTCAATAGTACTTCCGTATGATACATCTAATTCAAAATTTCCATCCATGTCTGTTGAGACTCCTTCTGTGGTTCCTTTTATGACAACGTTAGCACCTGGCAGAACATCCTCATAATCTCGGACGACACCCCTGAGCTTAATCTTGTTGCCATAGACTAGCTTGGCATCCTCCTGCATGACTACGTTTTCCACCAAAGAGGAGTTACGCACGAAAATTTTTTCTTTGGTGTGGGTGGCATGGGTAAAGATCAAGTAAGATTCGGCAGGGACTAAGATTTCGTAGAAACCTGATTTGTCCGTTTGTGTGGAAGTATTGGATTCCGGACAAGTCACCAACACGCCGGAGATACTTCCCTTCTGATCTCGAACATTACCCATAACTTTTATCATTTCCTTACTGGAAGAAGAGATGAGGCTTGTCGTTTGTGTTTTCTTAGGAAGCGTGTAGCGTTTCAACTCAGGCCGTGCATTGTTTTCGGAAGGGTTGGTGCGGGTGACGGTCATCTTGACATCGTTCCAATCCTCCTTGGATTTTTGTAGCACCATCACCTTTTTCGTCACCTCCAAAGTGGATTGGCCTTCGGCCAGCCTTAATTCGAAGAAAGGAGTCCATTCCGCCTCTTTTACCATATATTTGATGTCCACGTCGGTCTCGGCAGCGGAAGGGGAGACAAGCGTCACGAAGATAGCCCCTTTAGGCTCCATAGCCCGCTCGTCCAACAAGAGGATTTCCTGTCCCACCAACTGCTTGTCCAGCTCGTATTTCTCTCGTTTTTGCTTATAGACCAATTGCTTGTCTATGATTTCGTCGAGGTCCTTCCTTAGAAATTCGGCAATGGCGCTCAGTTGCTCTGCGTTGAATCCTTTCTTTCCACCGATGTCGTCATTTGCCAACAGGACACTCTTCTCGTTATCCAAAACCTTATTGTAGGATGCGATGAGGTTGATAGAGTCCTCGATGACAGAAGAGATTTTCTTCAAAGAGTCGTTCTTGTGGGCTATAAAGTCACGATTGGGCATCTCAACATCCACGTCCACCTTGCCTAAAGTGATGTCTGAATTGGTTATGCCCACTTGCACACTCTTCTTGTCCAAGACGGGACTGACCATCTGTATTTTGTGGACGGATACGCCTGCAGGCACTTTGATGTGCGCTTTTCGGCTGACTAAAGCACCCTGCTTATAGATGGTAACTTTGTCAATAGCTGTGTTGATGGTTAACGTGTCTGCCAAGACGTTCGGCATGGTCATGCAGACCATTATGAATAAGAAAAGTCGAATTGTTTTTTTCTGAACATTGGCAAAGAGGTTATAGAAGGTTCTAATTACATCTTCCCAAGGAATCGGAAGAACCTATTACCCGATTCGGGAAATCCGTTCAAAACAAATGTTTTCCCAAAGGTAATGAATAAAATTGAAATGCAAAGCCACCTATTTGCCTAATAGATAGAATTACCCCCCAATTTCTTGATATATCAATTCGTCAGAGGGGTGTTGGAGGTTATTCTTTCATCAAACTCTCGATCTCTTCTTGTGACAGACCCGAATAAAGTTTGATTTTTTCCATGGATTCTCCATTTTTCAACATCAATTTTGCAACCTCTATAGAATGGTTATGGAAACCTTGTGCCATACCGTCTTCTCGACTAGTCGCCAGCACATCGTTTTGGATGCGGACGGCATCAAGATGATGTTCGTATGAGGATTTCTCTTTGTCGCTCATCATCATATATTGCAATTTATGACGGGCTTCGTTTAGTCCTGGCGTCTGGGTGTCCTCCTTGATAATGCCCGACTTTAGGTAATTCATCCATTCTTCGATGGGTGTCTGGGCATAGTCGTTAAACTCATTGACACGGATGAGGTAATATTCGGGGAAAATCTCGGAAACAGATCGCTGTCTTCGATAGCTTGACTTTTCTGGCTCCACGATGTTCAGACCCTCTTTTTCTTTACGCCCCACCTTTAAGATGTCGTGCTTGTGGACTCCAACCAATTGGGTTTGTCCATGGTAAAGATAGTCGGATCCTTTCCCTAAATCGAAATAGATGACGCTGATGGCTATCACTTTCTTTATGTCGTAATAATCCATGCCCAAGTGCAATTGCTCCGTTATGGCTTTGGCTGTGCCATATAGAATCCTTTCAAGATAATGGATTTCCCGACTGAGTTGGACTTCGATAATGTAAATCTCACCCTGCTTGTTCTTGGCCTTGATGTCCACTTTGCTGAACTTGTCGTCGATGGAATCTTGGTTGCTTTCGCTCTCCAATATGCTTTCAATTTTCACCTGTTCATCGGTAAAAACGCTGATGAACCCCTCCAATACATCGAAATTTGCCTTGTCCCTGAGCATCTTCTTTATCGCCCAATCGAAACGCACATACTTTTCTGTTGCTTGCATAAAAACTTAGATTTTTGTTAGATAAAACTTATAATTTTAATTTTCGAGATGACTCTACCCGATTAACCATGATGACGTATTCAAGGGATTTTACAAAAAGAGAAAAGAGAGTAGGGAGAACACGCGGTCCTCTCCTACCCTCCTATTCAGACATTCCTATTTGTTACTTTCAAACAAGACGAAGTTTCCTTGCTTGTTCTCAAAGATCGGCATCTGCTTACCGTTGGTAGCCTTTCTGACAGACTCGCGCACATAACGCTCCAATTCATCGATGGTAATGTTACCGTCTTGGTCTGTCGCCTTTCCGTTAAATCCTTCCAACAAGGCCTTCGTAAAGATACCGTTGTTCCAAGCCTCCGACTCGTTTGATTTTTGGCTCTCCGTACTGGAGTAGAAACCGATGACACCTGGGTCAGACAAGGCGAAACTCTCAGTAACGGATTTTTGTCCGTAAAGAGCACCCGAATGGCAGGCATCCATAAAGACCAACACACGGCACTTACGATCCTTCAACCGCTTGATAGCCGTACGGATGGCATCGAAATTGACCGAAGAAGAGAAGAGGTCGTTGCTTTCCGCATTGCAAGAGAGGAAGTAAGTCTCCGAGCCCTCTTTACTTCCGTGGCCGGAGAAGAAGAGCATCACCACATCTCCTTGATCCACCTTGTTCACCAAAGCGGAGAGACCCTTTTTGATATTCTTGTCGGTTGCATTCTTATCGGTGATCAGCACAGGGGCCTTCTTGACATACATGTTGGTATGCATATTGGAGATGACTTTGGAGAAATCCGTAGCATCCTTGGCTGCATGTTGCAATTTCAAATCCTCTTGGTCATAGTCGCTTACGCCGACTGCGAAGATGTGCAAGTTCGGTTTCGGACGGTCGCCTCTATAGTGCAACAACACCACGGCAGGGTCACTGTTTTGTCCGTTGGCATCCTTGGCGATCAATTGGACTCTACAATCCTCTACACGAGGCAAGCTGAGGGTCATTTGCGTACCCACACGCTTCACACCTTTGGTGCGTGGTTGCAACTCTCCGTTGATATAAGCGAGGATTTCAGGGGCTTTGCCGTCTGCCGTCTTGGCCTCGTAGGTGAAGGTGAGTTCCGACGTCGTATAGTCCGCACCATTTTTAGGAGTCAAGATCTTGATGGTAGGCGGAGTTGTGTAGACAACGTTGTTTTGAGGCGTATTCTGAGTCTGCTTCTTGTTGTTGTTCTGAGCCGTATTGCTTTGGCCGTTGTTACTTCTGTTTGCCAAGTTTTGGCTCTTGTATTTTCCGTCATCGATATTCTTGACCTCATCCGCATTGATGGAGCCAGGATTCTTTCCTTGCCAAGCGAAACCTGCACTCTTGGCAGCTTGGTCGTTGGCGTAGGTTGGTTTCACGATGAAGGAACCGAGTCTGTTGACGCAGCCCCATTTTCCGTTGTATTTTACCACGGCGAAAGTCCTGCCGCTGTTGAACGTATATTGCCTATTGACATGGTCGAAAATAGGCTTGATGGTCCAATTACCGAGGTAGTTGGCAAATCCCCATTTCTTGTTTTTGCTGTCATAAGCATCGTAGATGGACTCTCCTAATTTAGCGGAAGTGGTCACCTCCTGATTGGCTGTACGAGCATCGTTTTCGCTTACCAAGACAGGCTTTGTCACAAAGAGACCCGTCCTATCGATGCTACCCCAACAACCATCGCATTTTACGACAGCATATTTCTTCCCCTTGAAGAAGGAGTAATCAAAATCCACTTCGTCATAGATAGGATTCAAGATCCAGTTGCCTTCGTAGTCGGCGAATCCGTATTTGTGGGTTTTCTTGTCGAATCCTTGGTATAGGGACTCGCCCAGTTTCGCTTTCTTGTTCCACTCCTCGCCTGCTTTGATGGCCAGGATTTTCTCTTTGAAGATGATTTTGGAGACTTCCGTTCCGTCTTTGCCCACACAGCCCCAAACGTCGCCTAATCGTACGACGGCATAGTGCTTACTGTTGGTAAACGTATTACCTTGGTCATATTCATCATAAATCGGCTTGATAGCCACATTGCCGGCCTCATTTCGGAAGCCCCATTTGCCAGTCTGGCTGTCTTTGAACGCCCTATTTTGTGCTGTTACGTCACAGAGGGAAGACAATATAAGCAATATTGATAATATCCATTTCATAATAGTACGTTTTTATAGTTTGTTAGGGAAGCGGTTGGTCCGATTCCGTGTTTGTTTCGTTTTCTGTTGTATCTGTCTCGTTTTCTGTTATCTCTATGTCTGTTTCACTTTCTATTGTTTCGTTGTTTGTTTCATTTTCTGTCGAGTCCACGCTGATCTCTGTTGAGACGGCCTCTTCTGCAACCACCGCTGCTGGGACCGCTGCTGGCTGTTCCTTCTTCCCTGACAGTTTCCTACAGATGAATTTGTAAGGACGAGTGGTGATGATGTAGTACCACAAGTCGGTGGAGAAGCCTGCCAATCCGATGCCCAACATGGCGTAGACGAGGTTGATGTCGTAACGGAGCTTCAAGAAGGTGATACCCCCGATGAAGGCAAGGATGAGAAGGAGCACGACTTGGTACACATTCATGACCAATCCTGCGATTTTATCGTATTTTTCGGTCACCTGACAGCAAACCACACAAAAGAGGAAGCTGACGATGAAGCCCAAAATCATACCATTCTCTTCCGACATCTGCGTAATCAAACGATCCTTGGTGATCGTAGTGATGGCGTAGGCATGGATGGTTGTTCCCGATATGCGTCGCATGCCATCCACCTCAATCGGAACGGAGTGGAAGTCCCTCAAGTCGGAGAAATCACCGAAGAGAAAGATCCGATCCTTAATCTCCTCGTCCGGAATGTCATCGTAGATGTGCCACTGGTCGATGAAGACATGCTTGTAGTTGATGAGACTGCTCTTGTCCTTTTTCTCGATCCACTCTTTGTGTTCTTGCGGATAGGCCATCTCCGTGATGGCGGAGACGAATGTCTGGACGCAAGTATCGCCGAAATTCAGGTTGGGCGAAAAGGTGCGGACGATATCGTTTTCTATATTGATGCAAGCCTCTTTGCAACCTGCCTCTTTTGCGAAGAAGGAGGATTCGAAATAGAATCCATCGGCTGTCGGCACGGCCCGACTGGCAGAGATGATTCTGTCGTGGCAACGGGTCATGACGTTCATCAAACTATCGTTGTCCGCCGGGTTGTGGGAGGATGTTCCTCCGAAGATGACATCCAGAGCGATGGTTCTCGCCCCTTTGTCATAAAGATTTTGCACGGCGCCCGCAATCTCTGCCCGAGAGTAGCAACCCGAGAGGTCGTAAAGGACGAGATCGGTATTGGCATCGGAGATATCCTCCGAATTGTTCTCGATGTAGAAATAGGAATCGGTGAAGTGGAAACTCTTTATCACTTGTCCAACCGGGTCAAGGAAGAGCGTACTGAAACTCAGTGCCCCTACGATGGCGCAGATCAGGATGGTGATCACCAAGACCCCAAATCCATAAAAAAAGTCTCTTTTGCGGAACCCCCTCATGACTGTATCTCTTGTTTATTTTGATATTAATTTCAAATATACAAAAAAAGAGCCAAGGATGTATGTTTAAAAAATTTAATTGTGCCTTTCTTGACATTCATTGGCTTGATTTTCACGATGAGAAGCCCAAATTGGACAAAAATGGTTATCTTTGTGGTATAGCGTTGTTTGATTTGAAAAAAGTTCGAAAATTATGATGAAATGGGAGAAATTGATCTCGACGAAGCGTTTCGGGTTGGAACACTACCATGACGAGAAGAAACAGGATCGTTCGGAATTTCAACGGGACTATGACCGTTTGATCTTTTCCGCCCCTTTTAGACGGTTGCAAAACAAGACCCAAGTTTTTCCGTTGCCAGGCAACATCTTCGTGCACAACCGTCTGACCCACAGCCTAGAGGTCTCTTGTGTAGGACGCTCCATCGGAAACAATATTTCAAGGAAATTGATCGAGAAATATGGGGAGTCGTCTGCCCCTCTCCTCTCTGAGATTGGGTCGATTGTCTCTGCTGGCTGTTTGGCGCATGACATGGGAAATCCCCCCTTCGGACATTCAGGAGAAACCGCCATTTCATCGTACTTTTCTGAGGGAAACGGCTTGGAGTTGAAAGAACGCTACGGCTTGACGGATAGCCAATGGAACGACATCATCTATTTCGAAGGTAACGCAAACGCCTTTCGGTTGCTGACGCATCAATTTGCGGGGCGACGCGAAGGTGGCTTCGTCTTGACCTACTCCACCATCGCCTCCATCGTAAAATATCCCTATCAATCGGATTATGTGGCCAACCAAAAGAAAAAGAAGTTCGGCTTTTTCCAAACCGAGAAGGATGATTTCGTAAAAATTGCCGATGACTTGGGCATTTTGAAACTCGACGAATATAAATATGCCCGCCATCCATTGGTCTTTTTGGTGGAGGCGGCCGACGACATCTGTTACGAAATCATGGATCTGGAGGATGCCCACAAACTGAAGTTGGTGAGCAACGAAGAGACCAAGCAGCTTTTCTTGAACTTTTTCCCCGAAGAGGAGCAACAAAAGAAGCGGGATCGAATGGCTGCCGTCACCGATGAAAACGAACAAATTGCTTATCTGCGCTCTACCGTGGTGGGTGTTTTGGTCGACGAGTGCTCCCGTGTCTTTGTGGAGAACGAGGAGGCAATCCTTTCGGGCACCTTCACCTCTTCTTTGGTCAATTGCATGAGCGATCGGGTTCGAAACGCCTACGAGCAGATTGTCAACTTGGCGCTAAAACGCATCTACAAATCAAAAGACGTGGTGGACATCGAAATCGCCGGTTACAACATCATCTATACGCTAATCGACAAGGTGATCAACGCCGTCTTCAACGCAGACAAGGCCTACTCCAAACAGTTGCTCGCCCGGATTCCGGAACAATATGAGACGGATGCGAAAGATCCTTACCATAAGATTTTGGCTGTCTTGGACTACGTCTCCGGCATGACCGACATCTATTCGCTCGACCTCTACCGGAAGATCAACGGCATGAGTCTGCCAAGCCTCTGATAGAGGCAAGGCGGAAACTAAAAATCCCCGTTTAATCGAGACTTATGGAACAACATCCTCTCGCACCTTTCTTACCCAAGCAAGCAAAAGTCTTGCTTCTGGGCAGTTTTCCTCCGTCTAAGAATCGATGGTCGATCGACTTCTATTATCCGAACTGGATAAATGATATGTGGCGAATCTTCGGCTTGGTTTTCTTTTCAGACAAAGAATATTTCACCATTCCATCGGAGAAAAAGTTCGACAAGGATAAGATTGTCTCTTTCCTGACTCATCAAGGGATTGCGGTGAGCGATACGGCACAATCGGTGACCCGTACCCAAGGGAACGCGTCGGATAAGTATCTGCAAGTGGACCAAGCGATGGATGTGGCTTCGCTCCTCTCCCAACTGCCTCAATGTACGGCCGTCATAACGACCGGAGAGAAAGCAAGCCTCACGTTGGGGCGACAAGTCGGAGTCGAGCCTCCACTCATTGGAGAAGGCGTTCCTTTCTCTTTGGAGGGGCGCAACTATACCTTCTATCGGCTACCCTCCTCATCACGGGCCTACCCCAAACCCATAGAAGAGAAAGCCGCCCTTTATAAGAGAGTGTTCAAAACGATTTTTGGAGATGAAGATTGATGATTTTTCCCGATGAAAAGGGCATAAAAAGAGGGTGTATCAAAATCCAATTTTGACACACCCTCTTACTTATTTCTTCTGCTTAGCTATTACTCTTCTTTGTCCATCGTATCCATCAGCTCAAACTGGAACGTCTTTCCTTTGCTGTTGGTGAATGTCCCTTTAAATCCGTCGCCACGATTTTCAAGGTTGCCGACAAAAGTTCCCGTGTTCTTTCCTGCCGCTGTATACTCTTTTAGCGTGACTTTCTCGAATCCCTTAGGATTTGACTCGTCGCTAACGCACTCAAGACGGAAGAAGGAATTGGGGTTGGAATCGTAGCAATAACATCCCGATGGATTAGACTCCCGCATCAAGTACATGGTGATTGGATAAGGACCGATTTTGCCCTTATAGATTCCCACATAAGGGAAGGGTTGCCAATTCTCAAAAGTGAGCAAGTGCTTGCCGTTTCTTGTGTCAAATGTTTTTTCGAATTCATCTTGTGAAACACTTCGGATTTTGCCACCTTGTTTTATGGAGAAGCTGGTTTTTGCATCAGGGAACTCTTCACTTTGAATTATCTCGGTGTCTTGGGTTCCTTCGATGGCAACCGCGCTACTTTTCAACTTCAAGAAATCTTCTGTATGAAAATTGTCATAACCATAGGAACGCACTCTATGACTGATAGTTCCGTCGTCTGAAATGTAAACATCCATGTTGTGGTTGAGAAGGTCAGTCACCAACGTTGATTCTTTTCCATTCCACAAGAAAATGCTTTGGCCGTCGTTCGGCGATTTTTCCCCTTTGACAAGAATCTCGTTCACTCCATCTTTATCAATGTCGTAAAGGAGAAAGTGGGTAGGGCGTGCATTCTCCCCATACCACTTAGCATTCCATGCTTTTAGTATTTCGTAGGGAGGACATGGAAGTTTCGACTGTGCTATTCCGCTTTGAGATGAGCCCAATAAAAGAGCTAAAAATGCGATGGAAAGGGTGTGTTTTTTGTTTCTCTTCATTTTTGGTCTGATTTATCGATATTAATTGATTTAAGGCGAGAAAGGGAGGTAAACCTCCCTTCCCTTATTTTTGTTCTGCTTCTAATTCAGCGTCAATCTTTTTGTTGTATTCTTGCGCAAACTCCTTGGAAATGTAATTTTCCAATGTGGTACAAGCGAAAGCGGAGAAGTCAATGGCGCATTGGATGATTTTATCCCACGTCTCGTTAGGAATCGTTCCGTTGCAAAGATCCTCTCGACGGATGTCGTATTTGCACAATCCGTAGATGATGCCGGCGTTGAAGTTGTCGCCTGCTCCGACGGTGCTGACGGGCGTAATCTTGTTGGCCGCATACTTTTTCTTCCTGCCTGCGCTGAACGCCGTAAGGCCGTCCGCACCTTGCGTATAGAGGAAGTTCTTGCAATAGAACTCGACATGCTCCTTGTAGACCAATTCGGCCCCCTCCTGATCGAAGATATTCACAAAATCCTCATCCGAGCCTTTGATGATGTCGGCATACTCAAAATTCTCCAAGATATTAGGCATCAAGAAACCCGATTCATGGGCGTGCGACTTACGATAATTCACGTCGTAATAAATGATGGCCTTCCTATCCTTTGCAAATTCGAGCAAATCGGTGATTTTCTCCCTCAAGATAGGATTAATCGCATAATAGGAGCCGATGACGATAATGTCATCCTCATCTATGATTGGGGTAACGAAATCCAACCTGTCGGAAGAGTAGTCTTTATAGAAGAGATAATCCGCATTCTGCTTCTCGTCCAAGAAGGCGAGGGCCAAAGGACTTTTCCCTCCACAAGAACGGATATATTCCGTGTTTATGTGGTTCTCCTTCAGGTAATCCTTGATTACGTCGCCTATTCTGTCAGCGCCGATTTCACTGATGAAAATAGGTTCCAGACCGATTCTTCCCAATGAAATGAGGGCATTGTAAACCGAGCCACCCGGCCTACCGCTAATAGGCTGCTCGTTCTTGAAGATGATGTCGAAGACTGTCTCTCCGATGCCTATGATTTTTCTCATATATAATTTCTTAAAATTCGAGTTAGTCCTTCTGTAAAATCAATAAACCGCTCAAGTTAGTTCTTCCCGAAAATGAGGTCGTCCATGATGAATTGCTTCAAGATACCCTTCCATGCGATGTTGGAACCCTTTCCATGGTTTCCTCCGAGAAGGAGGATGGAATTGCTATTGCTATCCGCAAAAACGCCGGCATGGCTGAACTTTCCGTTTCCAGGCAACACCCTATGCGTGTTTTTAGTCCACGAGATTCCCGAATCTGTCGATGAAAAGACCTCATTTGAATAAGAACCGTCCGCGTTTATACCACCCATCACACAAAGAAGTTTCTCGTAGTTGAAGATGGTCATACCCTCACGATAAGCAAAAGTCTTTCCTTGGGTTGGTCGGATGAGCGAGCCTGACTTGTCCACAGACAAGATGACGCAATCGCCCTCTTTCCCCCGAGTGAAAATATAGCCCAAATCCGTGCTTCCCGACGAAGAGACAATGGCTGTCAAATCCTCAAAAGAGATCGACTCTTTAATCACATCTCCCGCAGTAAAGGCTGAGTCGCCAACAGAAGCGTAGCAGAGAGCCATCTTCTCTCCCTCTTTGGCCAACGCCCAGAACTTATTATCCAAGACGAACAGCGGCTTCAATGCCCCGTACCCTTTCGGCAATTGCAATTGGCTAGGTTGGAAAGCAACATTGTTTCCCGTGGTCTCATAGAGTGAATCGCCCATGAGAACGTATAATTTCTTGTTGAAAGCAGTGAGTGTTCCCCACTCCGGCGTCGCCTCGTAGCTGAACTCCTTCTGGGCAGACCATTTCTTTCCATCCTTGGAGACAAGGTGGGTAGTTCCCGTTTCTGTTTGGGAGAAGATGTGATACTCACCCTCAGAGAAGACTGCCTTCTCGTTGTTCCCCACAACCTCATATTGGCAGGAATCGCCCCAAGCGTTCCACTCAAAAGCCTCCACATCGAAAAGATGGATGCGGATATCTATCTTATAATCCTTATAGCAAGAACTGTCATAAGACATTGACCTGATCTTCATCCCTTTGGAGAAATCCAATTTGAAGGTGGTATCCCTAGGATAACTCTTCCATGTACCCGCGCTATCGTAAAAGATAGGGGTTTGTACTTGGTAACCACTAAAATTCGGATGGATGGCCTTCACGTTTGAGCCAAAAGAGAGTGAGTCGTAGTTGTAAATTATTGACTCCACATCGTTCACGATAAACGTATTGGAAAAACCGGGTATGCTCATCGTCCTGATTCGTGGATCGTCGTAGTTCAATTTGTTGCTGTCGTCGTCATCGTCGTCGCAAGAGGTGAATCCACCCGCAAAGAGGATGGCAGTTAAGCTCAAAGTCCAAATATTTCTTTTGTTCATACGGCTCATGTTGTGTATGTGTAAAAGACTCACTGTCTGTTATTGATTGCAAAAATAAAAACAATTCGGTTACTTGCCAAGTGTGAATCCTGAATTATTCTGTTAGGGAAACGAATGCTTGCTTTATGTCTCGGCAGAAGCCCCATTTTTGTGGATGAATAGGCTCTTTTTTAGGGAAAGGCCAGAAGTTTTTTCTCTCCTCCCAACCCGATTCGCCATCAAGAACATTCCACAACAAAAAAAGCCAACGATTTCTCATTGACTTTCTGTGGGCCCAACAGGACTTGAACCTGTGACCCCCTGATTATGAGTCAGGTGCTACTAACCAGCTGAGCTATAGGCCCGATTGCAAATCCCGAAATTAAAGGGTATCTTTGCAATTCGGATGCAAAGGTACTGCATTTTTCTTAAAAACAAAATTTTCTTTGGATAATTTGTGAAATATGGATTTGAAAAGGGTCGAAAATATTTTTTGCGATTTGGGGGTCGTACTGATAGATTTGGAGATGAAACGATGCATGGATGCCTTTAAACAGTTGGGAGTCATGGACATCGCTTCGCAAGTTGGACAAAGTTTCAAGGCTGGGCTCTTCTACTCGTTGGAAGAGGGACGCATCACGCCCGCCGAATTTCGCGAAGAGATTTGTCGCAAAGCGGGGAAGCCTCTCGAAGATAAGGCGATTGACGAGGCCTGGAACGCCTTGTTAGGGACGATAGACGAACGGAAATTGAGGCTTTTGAAGAAACTGCGCCTTCACCACTCCGTCTACATGCTCAGCAACACCAACGAGATTCACTTTGACTACATGCGCAAAAACAGCTTTGACGCAACAGCAGGCCTAGGGCTGGAAGATTGTTTTGACAAATGCTATTTGTCCCACGAACTGCACCTCAGCAAACCCGACAAAGCCATTTTTGAGGCAGTCTTGCAGGATTCGGGAGCCAAAGCGGAAAACTCCCTTTTCATCGACGATAACGCCCGCAATATAGCAACAGCAGCCCGAATGGGTTTTCAAGTATGCCACTACCACTCTTTATCCGATTTCATCGACATTTTCCCATCGGAATGGGCGGAATTGTGAGGCAGAGAGGAGGAGCCTGTCATTTTCCAATCTCAGGAGCCATCGGTTTCTGCTTTGTTAGTGATAGAACATATCATAGAATGAAGTAAGAATAAAATCATCTTATCTCGACTATTGCATTTTCTGATTCCCAAAAATGATATGTAGAATCGAACACGCATACGGTATAATCCTTACCACTAGTGCTCAATAAAACCACATATGCATCTTCTCCCTTAGCAGAAAAAATATTCGGTGAGAACTCTTTATTTATCAAAATAATATCATCGTTGTAAAGAGAGAATCCTAAAGTTCTTGATGTCTCATCGGCAGTGGATAGTGCGATGTAAAAACTGCTTGAATAGACACGACACTGTTGGGGATTCCCAGTTTGGATAAATTCAAAACAACTCTCTTTGTTTTTGGCGCATAACTTCTCCAGAATCCCCTACTCTTTCTGTGTAAACACTGAGATTTCCTTTGGATTACATTTTAGTACAGACACATGCAGGCATGGCTTCGCCTATGTAGGCAACAAGGAAATACAATCACCCCTTCACAAACCTTTCAATCTTGCAAGAATGCGCCTTCGTCTTTTCATCGTAGTTGATGCCTACGAAAAGCAGGTTGTCGTAGTAGCCTTCGAGGGCTTGGCAATAGTTCTTTTCTTTAATCTGATTTAAGGCACTTTCCGAACTCTTATTGTGTTTCAACTCAACGACCAAAGCTGGAATGTTCGGCAAGAAGGGGATCAGCACCAAGTCGGCATAGCCCTTGCCCGTCGGCAATTCCTTAACCAACGTGTAACGCGTGTTGGCATAGAAATAGGCCAAACAGATGGCGCTTTGGAAACAATGCTCGTCGTTGTAGGTCAACGGACTAGTCACCTCAGAATGGGCAGCATCGAGGACTTTTGCCACGGCTTCTTCGTTGCCGTTGATCGTATCGTCGAGGAGTTTCTTGGAGGTGTTGACGATTTGCATGACCCTCTTGTAGTCTGCGGAATCCTCGATGGAATTGACCCATTCGATACGCACCTCCTCGTTGGGGATGTAGCAACTCTTGTCTGCCCGGTTGTAGGCCAAATAGCCCAGATGGATGAGATAAGTGAAGACATTGTCTTTGGAATTGATGCTCTCCAACGTATTTTGGAATTTCAGCACGTTGACAGGGACGCTTTCTCCCGAAATCATCTTGATCACATCCTCACGTATGCCCTCAAAATCCATTAGGATATAGTCTCGAAGCACCTCAAAAGAGCCTGTGGCGGACCAATAACTGTCGAAGTCACGGTCGAGGACAGCAGTAACAATGGAGAGCGGGTTGCAGACTCTGATGGTGTCAGACATCTTGTAGCCGTCATACCAACGGAGGCACTCGTCGTAGTCCACATCATACTTCTCGCATAACTCCTTCACCTCCTCCTCCGTGAAGCCGATCATACCTGCGAATTGGCGTGGACGAAGCATGGTATATTCAGTGAACTCGTTCAGTTTACTCTGTATCTTGTCACGCACGATAGGGATGATACCCGTGATGTAAGCAAGGGCAATGGCAGGGCGGATGGTGGTTCCCTTGAACAGGCTGTTTAAAAATGCCAGATAATTATCAAAAAGGGATTTGGGCACCCGTTCGCGAATTAGCACATCGTATTCATCGATAATGATGACAAATCTCTCACCACATTCAGCATAAACATTCAGAATGCAACTTGCAAGGGATGAGCCTTCTGCAAATTCGATATTTGAGAATTGCTTTTGAAATTCTCCCAGCAAAGTTTTATTTATATCCCCAATCAAAGAATGGAGCCTATTCTCAACCAATGCATTTTGATACCACTCATTCAAATCCAACTTAATGACGTTGAATTTATTCAAGTACTTGTCATACTCGGGCACCTGACCAATTTTCATCTGACTGAAAACCTCACGGGAGTCGCAACCTTTTGAGTAATAGGCGGAAATAAGGTTACCCAGCATGCTTTTCCCGAAACGACGCGGGCGGGACATACACAAAAAATTCTCTTGGGTGCTGACCAACTTATTCAATTCGTCAATCACCAAAGACTTGTCGATGTATATTCTTGTTTTTCTGCCTTGCTTGAACGCTTCCGCATTCGGATTCAGATATAAACCCATAACTTTCCCTTTTTATTTTCACAAAGTTAGCAAAATTGGGTCAAGATTGCAATTGGGGAGATGCAAGTATGTGTCACATATAGGTATCGCTCGTGTCACGAAGAAATCATTGGTTATTATTCCCTTAGACAAAGGGGACATTCTTTATTTTATTTCTTCAATCTTTATCGACTTAAAGACATCCATCACCTTCTCGTATTGAAAGTTGAATCTGGAGCATATTGCATCATAACAGAATCTAATAAGAATACCGCTTTTTGTATATATGTCAAAAGAGAAAGAGGCCTTCATGAATCCATAACGTTGTTGGGATAAGAAAGGGGTTGTTTCTGATGTCATAACGTAAGGATATCCGTCTACATACCCACAATTATACCAATAAGTATAACATCTGTCGACAAACAAAGGCATTACATTGTCTATAGCCTCATTCAAAAGAGAATCCAAATAAGATTCCCCATAATCAAATTTAGCGACAGCAAAATAAGTCTCTCCTTCCCCTTTCCTTTTAAACACACATGATGCATCTTTATACTTGTCACCACTATACTCATCACTCACAATAAATGTGGAACTTTGTTTCAAAAAACCTTGAGGCAATAGAAATGAGACATTATAATTACCCACTTGAATCTTATGTTTTTCAACAGAAATAGGTTCGAGAGTCTCTGATAATAAATCCTTTAGATTTTCAGCAAAAGAAGATGTGAAATGTATGCACACTATTATAATCACACTTAAACTAAACTTAATCATAAAGAAATCTTAAGATATTAGCTTTATCATTGACACTGATGGAGTAAATCCCTTATTCCATCTTTTCAATTCTTATTGATTTAAATGTATCCATGATTTTTTCGTATTGAAAATTGTATCTGGAACATAACATATCATAACAAAAATGAAAGAGAATACCGCTTTTCGTATACACATCAAAAACAAAAAAGGCTCTCATAAAATCTGTTTTATCGTAGCAACATATATGAAAATCTTCTTTATCGTAGCAAGGTGTAGAAAATGGAACAAACCTATTTATAGACAATGTCATGATATAAGGGTCCCCATTTATATATCCACAATGATACCAATTATGGATAGGACCCAGCAAAGGCATTATGTCATTTTCTCCCTTTACTCTCTCATTAAAAAGAGAATCCACATAATGTTCTCCATAATCATATTTAGCAACAGCAAAATATGATTCGTTGATGTCCTTTTTCTCTAACACACAAAAAGTATCCATATATTCATATGATTCGTTGATGTTTTTTTTCTCTAACACACAAAAAGCATCCATATATACATAGCGATCCCCGGCAAAAGCATCGCTCACGATATACAGAGACTTTGTTTTCGAGAAACCTTGAGGCAAAAGAAAAGAAACACTATAATCATCAATCCCGACCCAATGTCTTTCAACTGAGACAGAAACAAGAGACTCTGACAACAAGTCTTTTATATTTTTACCCAAGGAAAATGTGTAATGCATACACATTAGCATAATTACTATTAAACGAATTCCTTTCATAATGATTTAGGCCTCCCACAAGAATGTTTCGGATTCTCCTTTTTTCCCCAAAAAAAATGGTCATACTGATAGAAGTTAAAGTACCAGAAAATATTATAGCTGCTATTCATTTTGTTTATCGCTTGGGGGAATTAGCTCATCCTTAAATAGGAGTTCCGTTGATTTGTATATCTGAAAATCGTCAATCAACTTGAAATTTGAGGTGTCTGAAACCATATAACCAAATATTTTTGCTGTGTCTACTTCAAAAAAACCGATTTTTCCCTGACCGAAAACCGCAAAATTTGAATTCGTGGAATCTATAAGCACTTGCCATTCCGTTTCATTATTAACGAGAGGAGATGGATCTTCTAAAAATAGAGCATTAGGAATCTCATTGAGAGGCATCGGCTCTCGATTTTTATCAAAATATACAAAATAGACATCATCCTTTTGGTCAATTTTATAGGGAAGACGCCCCTTCCAATTACGATAATATTTCAAATGCACAAAGTTTTCTTGTCCCATATAAACAGTGTACAGATGACAACTATGAAAATCATCCCCTCGACTTGAAAGAACACACATGCGATCTTCCGAGAGTATTTCTCTCTTGTGTTGGTCATAAAATTCTTTGACTACAAAATCCAACACTTTTTCTTCCTCTCCTTTCTCTTTTGAGGGTATAGTTGGAGTAGTACAAGCAGCAGAGAAAAGCAAGAAAAGCAACAACATCCTATTTTTCATTTCTTTCTTGCACGACAAGCTATTATCTCCACCAAGTTCGTCTCTTTTTTTCTAGACATATTCCACATCTCTGAAGGCGATCTCTCCACCGTAAAATGAATTTTTCTTCTTTCCTTATAATCAATCTCTTACGAATGCAAAGAGTTGGAATATAAGTAGGTGCTATCCGAATAGAAAATCAAGACAGAGACATCTCTGTCATGTTCGGATGCCGAATAAAAACAGAACAACTCAGATTCTGTTTTACAAGATGTAAAAACACTACTTGCGATAATGATATATATTGCTCTTAAAAACGCTTTTGTCATTGTTTATATTGTTAAAAAATAGCACATTTCTATTCCATTTCCGTAGCCGACCCTACCTGCGAAACTACCACACGATTTTCTGAGGAACAATTATCTCTTCAACATCCTTTCTCCGATCTAAATACTCTTTTAAAAAGCAGTCAATCTTATGCAAAGAACTTAATTCATTTATTTTTAGACCTTTCCTAGCATAAATATAGTCGAGGCCTTTTTCGCGATTATATTTTATAATCATAGGACCATAATTTTCATTTTTTAATTTGCAGACTGATTTTGCTAAATATATTTCATGAAGAAGACTATCAGATTCTTCGTAAGACATCTTCATATATATTCCATTTTTATCATATATCTGTATGTGTAAACTTTTTTCTATTAGAAGACTATCGGTGTAAATCTCAGGATATATGATATAATTATTATTTCTCATAAGCACTACAACAGAATCCTGATAACACTCCATAAACGCTTTATTATGAGTCATAAGGTAGTACTCTGTAAACAAAGAACTTAACCCATATTTTCTTATAATCATTCTTAGATCTGAAGATTGAATCTCATTCCTTAACTCATCAGCATGAAAAGTATTTAATTGCTTGCCTTCACAAGAAATATCTTGTAACAATGATTCTATATACGTTTTGAATTCATCTTGACAGTTTGGCAATCTATAATAAACAGCTTGAAATGAATGCAGATCATACCTTATAAGATTTACAATCTCATTTTCTTCGTTTTCTTTTAATGTATCGGTATTAGAACACGAAAAGAGAAAGAGAAGCACAGATATTCTAATTAGAATCATAAATGTCTTCATAACGATCAAAATGTTGTTCTTTTTCCTCTTATTACGGTTAGGAATGATTCTTAATAAAATACCTCAATCCAGAAGCAATCAAACAAGTTATAAAAGTAAAAATAATCCTTCATTAGTCAATGGAGGAGGCCCCTTGAATGGGAAATTATAACAATGAATAACTAAAACCATTGTACACAACCCACTTGGCACCATGTCTCCTTAAAAAATCCCTTTTGCTTCATTCTGAGAAAGATTATACTTACCTTATTCCCCTTTGATGTCAATTGATTCTAACATAGCAATCATACTCTCATAAGAAAAACTAAATATCGAATCCATGACATAATAAGAGAAACAATAAAAGACATCTTTGCATAATATGCAATAAACGACCCTTGCATGTATTTTGTCAAATGTCTCACACAAATGTTTCCCGTGTTTATAGTCTTGACTTATCTGAACGTACATAAAGTAAGGATTCCCCTTTTTTGTGCCTGTATAAGTCCATAATGCTCCATGAGGTAAAGATGCACACTCATTTTGGAGGAATTCTCCTAATGTGATTCTTGCTTTTTCAATGTCACCCACTTCTTCTCGTTTAGGAAAGAACCTTGAGACAACTAAAAGCTTTTCTTTCTGTGGAGAATAATATGCATTCTCAAAATCCCTAAATTCACCATGGATTGGGTTGAAAAATATTTTTACTCCTTCGATTTTTTCCATGTCTGATGGCATCGACATATCAAATATAATACTATCAACATCAATAGAGACATTAACATATTTTACTGAGTCCACTACTGTCCATCCCGATTTCAAAAATTGATTTTCTTCGGAAAAAGAGGAAGAAGGTAAATGCAAGAATAAAAACAGAAACACGCTAAAAACCTGCCACCTTTTGTAAATTCTACCATATCCGTTTTCCTCGTTCGAAAATGCTGATACAAACAAAAGAGAAAGTACCAACAGAATATTTATAGACTTATGCCTACTCGTTTTGTCTGTCATTTTTTGAATTATTTAGTTGATTTTAAATCACTTTCTTCCAATCCAAAGGTCTTTATCTAAATTCTTAAATTTCGATTTTGAGGGTAATAAAACGAAATAAAGGAACATTCATATTGATCTCGTAGTTCTGAAGATAGTACATTCACAAATGTTTCTTTAAATAATCCCAGCCCAAAAAAATGAGAGATAAGACAAAGAAGAAAATCAGTGCTATTGGTATTTCTCCTTTTGTTAGAGGAGCATGCCCTTTAAACGGGAAATAGCATATCGGTATGACAAATAATATGGATGCCAATATACTTGGCAACAATATCTTTTTTATAAAATCATTAAACTTCATTTTAATGCGTCATTTAAAAAGAATACTGACATATTGCATACCTATCGCTTGCTCATTGAATTTCTCACACATTTGCAGACTTCCTTTATAACTTTGGGTGCTACATACTGTTTTTTCATCAAAGAGAACAACCCATAGGAAAATCCTTTTGAAAATCTTCTCTAGTATAGCCTCATTCCTTACTCTTTGAATCATCACAAAAAGCAGGAGACAATATTTTGTAATACAAATGATCAGTTTTAAACTTCAACCTCGGAGGCCCATCTATACCAGTAAGTTTTTCATTGTAAAAACTTTGCTTCACCAACAACAATACAAAATCAATCTTGTTTCTATATCTTCTGGCATAGATGTTTTTGGGAGTACCTTTTATTATATCAGATTCCCCTATACAATACTTTCCCTTTGGTAAACGATCCTGTATTTCTATTGGGAACGCTATTGAAATCGTCTCAAAAATGAACACTCCATCGTTTTCTAAAACATTGTCGCCATAAGATTTCAACTCAGAAAAAACCTCAGCTGACGTCATGACCCAATAACCGCCTTTGGTCACAAAGGAGACAGGATTCTCTATGCTAAGAGTGTCCACGATGTAAACATTCTTATATCCATATTTAGTTGCATACTCACTATTCTCTTGTTCCATGTCATTTTGCAACGTTTTACAGGAAGCAAAGAAGAGAAGTTGTATGACCAATAACAGTATATATTTTATTTTCATATCACTTTTACAACCTTACTATTCATTGAGTTTCATGACAAATTTAATAACGCTCTGGACAGGAATGCTAATTTCCACTTTCGTGTCTAGCCATCCACTCAACTGCTTTTTCGTAAAACAATTCGTCAATATCAAAGCAATAGCAAATTCTTACATTTTTATACAATTCATCATTTTGAGTAATAGAATACCTCTTCATTAAGAAACCATAAACAAAAGACAGATCAGAAAATGTGTTATCATTATACAACCTAATTTTAATGGGGTCTTCAATTTTAGTGTTGTCATTAACAATTCCCCCATTGACATACATAATGCTATTTCTGATATAAATTATTGTTTTCACTTGGTCTATGTCTTCTATATATCGGTTACACAAATCCAAAACAACTTCTTCACTTCGTGTTCTAACAAATATGTCATTATCATTGCCGCATTCAAGAAAGCTTCTCCAACCATCGCCAATAATCTCTTTTATGGGCCATGGAGCACGAGAATTTAAAGAAATGCGGGCATCCCCACATATACAAATTACATTATAATGATTTATCAATGAATCTATCAGACAAAGAGGCGTTTCATTATCCACACTTATCTCAATACGATTTTTCTTGACGTCATCACATAATTCACAAAGGGAAACTTTCTTATCTTCAATATAATAGGAGGTCTCATCAACCCTTATGCATTCTTTCTTACCGATGATCTTCTTATTTTCGGTACAATGAGTTGTCAAAAAAACGAGAATAAATAAAATAAAAAAACGCAATATACTCATACCGTTCTTTCTTCTATTAAGAATAGACTTGTCTCCATGCTCAATCCCATGGCATTGAATAATGCGACACGTACGGGCATAGCTTCGCCTTTGTGGGTAACAGAGCCCTCGAAGGAAATCATCTAACCCCAAACCACACAATAGCCTTCCCCATTATTTTCGGAAAGATAACACAATATTTTTTCACCAAACAGTTTCTTTCTATTTTTTTCAGAAAATGCATTATATTTGTGCGCAAAAAAATAAATATTACTTATACATTTAAAATGTCTATAATGTTATGAGAAAGTTATTGTTGATGTTATTGGTAATTTCTTCAACCAGCCTTTACGCGCAAGATGCGATTGACATTCACCTAAAAGGAGGCAAAGTAATCAACGGCTATTTCAAAGCCAAATATCTGAAAGACAATGTAAAAGAGTTCAAGTATTCGACAACTCCCGACGGTAGTGACCAAACTCTCCCATTGACAAGCATCGATTCCATCGTAGTAACGGCAGACACTTCTGTCATTGTCCCACTCACTTGGGTGGAGCATTCTGAATTACATATTGGCAGCAAGGATCGTGAAAAAGGCCTATTCCTTCGCATTTACAAAGGCAAGAAATTGGATGGCTACGTCACGTTTTCAGGAACCAACAACTGGACACCAACAGGTATGGGAACCATGCACAACTATAGCTACAATCCTAAATATTTGTACAAGGTAAAAGGCGAAAGGCATGCGATTGCCTATTACAAAATCGTAAATGGCGGTTATGATGGCAACGCCCGCCTGTTAATCAAACAAGCGACCAAGAAGGAACATCCGAAACTATACGAATTCGTAAAAAGCGATGCGTTCATAGAAAAGTGCCAAGGTGTCAGCGAACATCCCGAGATACTCTTTCCGCTGTTCGACGAGGTGTTAGGAAAATAATCACGCATGTAATTAGAATATTCTTCCATATGACAAGAGGGTGTGTCAAAATTGAATTTTGACACACCCTCTTTCCTATTTATTAGATTGGCTATTACTCCTTTATCAACTTATACGAAACAGAAGAAGCATCCGTCGTGATTCGCAAAAGATAGAGACCTGCATTCAAGCCGGAAGTCTCGATAACTGAAGAAATTTGTCCTGAGATGTCCAATCGGCGCACTACCCGGCCATCCAAAGAGACCAATTCAGCGATAGCCTCCTTATCATAGCCACGTTCAATCATATCTATCACCACATAATCGTCGAAACGAGTTGGATAAACGGAGAAGCTACGATCAGTCAAGACACGAGGCTCAGCCACACCAGTCAAGTCCACAGGATCCTTCTCTGCAACCATTCTTGCGATAGCGGCAACAAACGGAGCGTTATAGTCACAGCCACCCTCCGTCTCCGTATAGGAAGATCCACCTTCAATGATATTGGAAAAGACACCCGTACTGGATGGACCTCCAATCAAGCCACCGCTGGCGAACATAAAATCACAGCTATTCTTGGTCTCTGCCGGAGGATTATCGTTTCTACCCATGGCGTTACGATGGTGAATTCGGAAGAACATATCGCCCTTGAAACCATGCAAGAAAGTATGGTTAAACTCGTTCTTTCCCAAAACATAATCGACAATACGCTCATTGAAATTCTTCGCCTCATTCACATTTTGAGAAGTGGTAATCACACCATCCTCCACCAATTTCACCCAAAGAGCAGCGGCGACCGCACCACCGCAAGCCAACTTATTAGTTCCCCAGTTGTTCGTATAATATGGGAAACCATTGTTATCACGCTTGGCATTGCCCAAATGGAGACCGAAGACATTCTTCTCCAAGAAACTTGCATAAGTACCGCCCTGTCCATTGTTGGAAGAAGGGTCAGCCTTCACCAAATAGTAGTAGGAGAAGTCGGTCATTGTATCCCATGCCAACGGAGAATTTGACTCCCATTTGCCAGCCAAATAACTCAAAGCATCCGATTTATACTGTTCCTCGCCCGTCAAGTTAAACAACAAGATGGCTGCCAACGACAACTCATCCGTCCACTCATCGTTAGGGTTGCTATAGAACATCGGGATGGAGGCATGAACTGATTTCGTTCTCTTTGCATACTCGTATGCCTTCAAAGCATACTCCTTGCAGAGTTGACGATAGCTTGCATCCGGATATTTCATGGCCATCAAAGCCAAGGCAGAAGCATAATTGGCAGCTTGCGGACCTCCCTTGTCCCTTGCCGTCCAAACCGGACGAGGATCACCACCTTTCTGCACGCTCAACGTAGATTGCTTAGAGGAAGTCACCCACACATCATGGTCACCCTCGAAACCTACATAATAGACGAAGCAACCATCGTCAGGGAAACTCTTGATGAAGTAGTCCGTAGCGATTTTCACCTCATCAAGCACATCAGGAATGCCGTTAGGGGCACCGTAAGCCTCATCATAATTATCTTGGAAAGCCTCTGGCCACAAATCGTAAGCGACCAACAAGGATGTTGCCGCATAACCCATGGTTGTTCCCACTTTGATGTGGTCACCACAATCATGCCAACCTCCCGTCAAGTCATAATTGCCGTTTGCACCGCCATTTACGGATCCTTGTCCATCCTTGGTATGGCAATATTTCTTGGTTACGGAACTGTTGTTCTCCAACATCCAATTGTGCGTGTCTCCACAACGCTGACCGCCAAAGAATTTCAATCCCATATTGAGAGCTTCCCTATAATCCGCAGTCGAATAAGCATCGGAATAAGATCCGAATTCATACGCCGAAGCCGGAAGCGCACCCATGGCAGCCATTAACATTAAAGAGTAAAATCGTTTCTTCATATAACCCATTTTATCATTTCAAATCATTTTAACTATCTCTTGTATCTATAAAAAAGTCCATTTCTTCGAGAAAAACGGGAGATTACGCATTGAACAACCTCCGGACATTCTGCTCTCTATGGATAAGTTCCACCTCCACTCCGAATTTCTTCGCGATGTGCTCGGCCAAGTGTTGAGCCGAATAAACCGAGCGATGTTGCCCTCCGGTACACCCGAAAGAGAACATCAAATGAGTGAACCCTCTTTTGATATAACGCTCCACATGGGCATCCGCCAAAGCATAAACACTCTCCAAGAAACGAAGGATTTCTCCGTTCTCCTCCAAAAATCGGATGACATTCGCATCCATCCCCGTAGAAGACTTGTACTCCTCATACCTGCCGGGATTGTGTACGCCTCGGCAATCAAAAACATAGCCTCCTCCGTTTCCACTCGGATCTTCCGGAATGCCCCGCTTATACGAAAAACTATAGACCAAAACCTTCAACACGGGTTTCTCCGCCGGCTCCAGCCGATTCTGCAAGGAAGGATGATGCAACATACGTGCCAACAACTCCGAAAGATACGGATAATTCGGGAAACCTGTACCCAATATGGATTTCAAATTGGCCGCCGCCAAAGGAATACTTTCGATGAAACGGTTCTTTTTCTCATACAACCCTCGGAAGCCATAGGCTCCCAAGACTTGGAGATTACGGAAAAAGACGAAGAGACGAAGCCTCTCCTTGAAGCGTTCCACATCAATATTGCGGTACTTCTGCGCCGCCGCTATGTATGCATCCACCAACTTCTCCCTCAAACTATCCGGGAATTTCGCACGGGCCTGCCAAACGAAGGAAGCCACATCATAATAAATCGGTCCCCGCCTTCCGCCTTGGAAATCAATAAAGAAAGGTTCTCCCTCCTTGATCATCACATTCCGCGACTGGAAATCACGATATAGGAATGTCTCGGAGGCATCCTCCAAAAGATCGGTGGCGATACGCTCGAAATCGTCCTCCAACTTGGGTTCGGAAAAATCGATATGAAGCGGCTTCAAGAACATGTATTTGAAATAATTCAAATCCCACATGATGCTACGCCTATCGAATGAAGGTTGCGGATAACAGACAGAAAAGTCCAATCCATCGGCACCTTTGAACTGCAAGTCGGGCAAAACTGAAATCGTCTTCAGCAGCATTGCCTCCTCCTCTTTCGAGAAATCGCCCGTGCTGACTCCATGGGAGATAAAGCTAAAAAGAGAAAGATCACCCAAATCTTCCTGAAGATAGAACAGACGATCTTCAGCAACTGCGACCACCTTCGGAACGGGCAAGCCTTTTTTCGAAAAATGGTCAGAAATAGCGATGAAAGCGTCATTTTCAGGCACGTTCTCCCCTTTGACACCAATCAAAGAGAAATCGCCTTCCTTCAACCGAAAATAGCAACGGTTGGAACCCTCACCCGCCAATTTCACACACACAGGGTTCTTCCTGCCTGTATATGATTCAAACAATGCAATCAACTCCTCCATCGAACTTGAATTTAACGGAGCCTCTTTCCTCACAAAGAGAATGCCCCTAATTTAAGATTAACAAAGATAAAATAGATTTATAAATTAATGCTACATTTGCCATAAAAAGTGGAATCCGCACAATCACGACAAAAGATTAGATTAGGTTATGATGATATTTAACACCACCTACGTAGTGGACGAGAAGATTCACTCCGCATGGATGCAATGGATGCGCAACTACTACATTAAAGAGATCGAGGAGACGACCCCGCTCTCCCAACCAGCGTTTTTCAAGGTCCTGAGTCAGGAGGTAGAGGGAGAATCCTACTGCCTGCAATTCTCGGCACCCTCCATCCTCGAAATGAAGGAATGGGAGAACAAACACAAGGAACGCTTGGAAGCGATGATGCGCGAAAAATTCGGTGAATCGGTACTTTTTTTCTCGACCTACTTAAAGCAACTGCTCTAATTGGACATGGACGGAAAACAGATCATCAATGCGAAAGACCGCATCATACTAGGCATAGACCCGGGAACCAACGTGATGGGTTACGGACTCATCAAAATCTCAGGCAACAAACCGAGCCTCATGTTGATGGGGGTATTGGACTTAAAGAAATATACCGATCCCTACATCAAACTCAACAAGATTTTCCTCCGCACGTTGGAACTTATCGACAACTACAAACCGCAAGAATTTGCGATAGAATCGCAGTTTTTCGGCAAGAATGTCCAATCCATGCTCAAATTGGGAAGGGCACAAGGCGTTGCCATCTCCGCCGCACTCTATCGAGGATTGGAAGTCAATGAATACGCTCCCCTAAAGATCAAGATGTCCATCACCGGCAATGGCATGGCCTCCAAAGAGCAGGTGGCCGAAATGCTCCGGAAATACCTACACATTCCCCAAGAGGATATGTTGCCTCAACTGGATGCCACAGATGCTGTCGGCGTTGGCCTCTGCCACTTTTTCCAAAGCAAATCCATCCTAAAAGAGAGCCATTTCACCAGTTGGAAAGACTTTGCCAACAAAAACGAAAGCAGAGTCAAAGGCATGTCCGCCGCAAAGGAACGCAACGCCTCCAAAACGAAAAAAGGAGAGGAATAATCGCAAAAAGTTGCTTGAACTTAAGACGAATCCCCTAGGGGTCTCCTCTTTTCAGGGAAGGAACGTAGGAAGATGTATCGAATTAAAATTCAGCAAACAAGCCATCAACTATCGGCCTAAAAACGCAGGCATCGGAAAGTCCTCTCCTCCGTTCCGCTCAAATTTATCAATTGGTGTTTTATAGAGCACATCAAAATTTGCCACAACAAAAAATAAGTACTACCTTTGTAAAGAAATATTACTTATCAGAATCAGAAAGGGTATTTATCGAAGTTCAACAAATATGGAAGACAACAAAGAAATGAACATCTTCACGATGTTCGGCAAAATCGGAATGTATCTATACACATTCCTAAGATGGGTAGGAGCCTACATTGGGAAAATGCTCCAACTCACCTACCGATACAAATTCTTATGTGTCATCTTCTTTGCCATTGCCACCGCTTTGGCAATCTATCAGACCACAGGCGATAGGAAAATATACAGAGGAGACATGACGATCGCCATCAACGACGGCAACTCCTTCCAATATGCTGAGATGGTCAACTCGTTGAACCAATACGTCAAGGACCTCGACAATAAAGGTCTTTCCCAAACGCTAAACATTTCCGAAGAGATCGCCAAAGAAGTCTGCTTCATAAAGCCCTACTTCCTCATCGACATGAACAAAGACTCAATCTGCGACATGGTCGACTACGACGAGAGCTACCAGGCTTCCGACACCAGCAATGTCCGACTAAAAGACGGATTGGTAATTTCTGTCGGCATGAAATCCATCGACCACTACAACGAGATGGAAGATGCCCTCATGGAATACTTCTTCGACAACCAATACTTCCAAGACTTGAACATCGCGAGAATTGCCTACCTGAGCGACCTCCAAAAATCGCTCGACAACGATTTCCAAACCATCGACAGCCTACAGAAAATCGAGTATTTTCAAAACAACAAGGCTGGAGTTAACATCCTAAAGGATTTCCAACTCAACACAGACAAACAAATGTTCTACTTCAACAAAGTAGATATTCTAAGAAAGAAAAATTTCATAGCCACAGAATTGACGGCAAAACAGGATATTGCCGTCGTCACAGCCAAATTCCAGCCCACCAACAAAGCCGTGAACGGGGAAGTGTCTGCGATAGGCCGAAACATCCTATACTCTTACCTCATCTTCATTCTCTTAGCGCTTTTCCTCAAAAACAAAAAAGAGATCATGGATTACTTGAAGGAGAAGAAATAAGGATTCCGATTCGATAGGCATGGAATTTAGATAAATGGCAATTTTTCAGGACTTCCCTCGTTGGTTCAACGAGCCAGAAGCCCGCAAGAGATAAACGACAAATGGCAATGATAAGCGAATTGTTCGGAGGAACGGGCTTGAGTTCCACCCTGATTTATTTATGTTTAACGGCATCCGCCGGCATGTACATCGGCAAATTAGGCTACAAAGGTGTCAAATTAGGCATCGCTGGCGTTCTCTTCATGGGAATCCTCCTTGCCCACTTAAAAGGAGTCGCGGGCTATGAGCCACTCGATGGAAACATTCTCCATTTCGTGAAAGAGTTCGGCCTCATCCTCTTCATCTACGCTATCGGTATTGACGTCGGTCCGAGATTCGTCAGCTCCTTCAAAAATGACGGATTGACCATGAATCTTTTCGCCACAGCCATCTGTATCTTAGGAACCGTCATTGCCCTACTCTTCCATCTGATTGGGGGCGTAGACCTTTCCGTCATCACAGGTGTCCTTTGTGGAGCTGTCACCAACACGCCTGGATTAGGAGCTGCCCAACAGGCACTCAGCGACAACAAAGAGGCGGTGGAGCAAGCAGGTATGGCCTACGCCGTAGCCTACCCTTTCGGTGTCATAGGAATCATCCTCACCATGCTACTCGTCCGCGCCCTCTTCAAAATCAAAATTGACGAGGAGGTAACAGACTACAACAACAAATTGGACGCCAACAACCGACAGAAATTGGAAAGCGTCGAAGTGACCGTAAGCAATTCCAACCTGTTCGGACAGAAGATTTCCTACATCAAATCATTTGTAGAAAACGAATTGGCCATCTCCCGTATACAACGAGGCGATAATTTCATTTTGGCTTCGGAAAACGAAGAGTTGCAGGCTGGAGACATCATCTACGGTGTATCCTCCACGGAGCATATCGACAAGCTGAAGATGAAGATAGGTCCCGTCTCCATTGGACAGAAGAAAGCCGTTTCGGGCAGTTTGGCCATGTTCAACGTCTTAGTAACCAACCGCAAGATTGCAGGAAAGACCATCGAACAGATAGGTATCTATCGTCGTTATGAGGCAAACATCACCCGCGTATTCCGCGCCGGAATGGAAATCCTGCCTTCCCGGAACACCATCATCGAATTAGGCGATACGCTCCGTGTGGTCGGAAAACGAGACCTGCTGACGGACATCCAAAAGGAGATAGGAAACTCCACGAAAGAGTTGGCTAAACCTAACACCATTCCTATCTTTTTAGGCATCCTCCTCGGTATCATCCTCGGAAGCATCAAGATTGATATCCCTGGACTACCTGCCGCAGCAAAATTAGGCTTGGCCGGAGGTCCGCTCATCATCTCCCTCCTGCTCGGACATTTGGGAAGAATCGGCAAACTCGACTTCTACATGTCGCCTGGAGCCAACATGATGTTGCGTGAATTAGGAATCATCCTCTTCCTCGCATGCGTAGGACTCTCCTCGGGAACCAATTTCGTCAACACCATTGCCAACGGAGGTTACCAATGGATGCTTTATGGCGCTGCCATTACGTTTATTCCTATCCTGATAGTGGCAATCGTTGCGCGCTTAATGAAATTCAACTATTTGAAGATATGCGGTATCATCTCCGGAGGTATGACCGACCCGCCCGCATTGGAGTATGCCAATTCATTAGCATCGACGCAAGCACAATCCACTGCCTACGTAGCCGTATATCCATTGACGATGTTCTTACGAGTCATGTTGGCACAAATCCTAGTTTTGGCCTTTTTATAACAAGATCTCTTTTATGACAAATACCAACCGATAGGGACTTCCAAATCCGTCCCTATCGGTTTTTTATTTCACTCCTATGAAACGTGCATGGCACCCTAAGGGCAAAAAACAACGATAGCGATTGAAATGTTCGAGCAAATTTAATATCTTTGCCAATAATTTGTCTAAGGGGACAACATCACTGAGAACGAAAAAACAAAAGGAAGAGACAGCAATGCTGGCGGATTCCGTAAAATGATTGTGGAAACACAAGGTTTGGGATTATTCATTGGATTAAAAAGGATTTAGTCAAAACAAATTACAATGCAAAGAGCACTTATCTTATTCGTTTTCATCCAAATAGCGTGGATAACACGTGCCGCAGAGACATGGAATCTGGTTTGGAGGGAGGATTTTGGCGTAGTGGAAGACTCCGTCATCAAGGACTTTCCAGATCCTACCATGAAGATTCCCAACCACGAGTTTAACGAATGTAAAGTCATCGACGATGGATCGTATGGCATAGCCAATAGCACATGGTGGGCATTTCTCAGAAAAGCGAGTTGCAACATGGGAGAAGCGCATCATTTCACGGCAGGAGGCGACCACACGAGGAATAAAAACGGCGCTATGCTGATTGTCAATGTCGGTGGACAAGGAAATCAAGAAGTCATCTACGAACAAGACATCAACTTCGACATTTGTCCGACAAGACGCAAATATAGATTTAGCATCTTCGGGGCATGCGTCTCCTTTTCAACCTATCCAGACCTGTTACTCTCCAACCTTACGCTAAACATCGTCAACATAAAAGACCCCAACAATCCCGTCGTAATCAAAAGCAAAGACACGGGAGACCTCCCTTTATGGTCGTTCAACAACGATTACAACGAGAATCCAACCGGAGAATACACCCATATCCTAAAAGAATGGGAAGAGTATTCCTTAGACTTTGAAGCCGAAGAAGGCGATAAGATACGGCTCCAGATCTTAAACAATTGCCGAAGGGGTCTTGGCAACGACTTCGTATTGGATGACATCTCCCTTTATCGCTTAGATGACGAGGAGGTCATTGATCCCATCATCGACGGCATCCTCACAAGTATGGAGGTTCCTGGTGGAGGTTGCCACCCGAATGCCATCTACACTGTTTCCAACGATATTCTCCCTTCATGGAAGAAGATATATGACCATGTCTATTGTCTATGGCAAGTTTCTACCAATGACGGACTTTCATGGCAAAATATCAGTTTTGGAGAAGGAGAAGACATGACATACATGTCCCGCACCCCCATGGATCCTTTCGAAAAGAAAAAAGAGATATACCGCCTAATCATCACCGGTGGCAGCACAGTTGAAGAGGCCAAGAAAGAGGCCCAATACATCGGCAAAAACGGAGGGCCCTCCAACGGTTGCGTCTATTTCTCCATCTCCAGCACCATAGCCGCGCTCATCCAAGAAGAGGAAGAGATTCCTACTGCCACCTTGGGCATTGATATGGACCCTGACAAGACAGAAATACCACTCTTCGACTGTGAGGAGGAAATTCACAGCATCGACCTTTTCGCAAACGGGTGGGAGAAATTCAAACATACGTTGACATGGCAGTACTCCACAGATGAGGGAAAGACATGGACTATAGTTCCGGATTTGACCGACCAAGAACAATTCTTTTTTGACGAAGCATTCGGAGAAGGGAAAATCATCCAATTCCGAGGCGTCTTAGCCAAAACACAAGAGTTGGCAGAGGAGATAGCCAAATTCGGTTCTCTTAACTCGAATTGTGAAAAGTTCTACCAGATTACCAATACAGTCTCCATCGGATGCAAAAAGAATTGCAAACGTCCAGAGTTCGTCCCCGAAGGGAAAGGAAGCATTACCCTTCAACAGAACAAAAAAAGTCATTCGATAACCACTTGTTCGAAAGAGGTTCCCATCGTATGTAAGGTGAAAGAAGAGAGCACCGTTCCCATCGACAGCGCCCGCTGGTACGTCAAGAACGTACGAGATAAGGATTGGACACTCCTGTCTGATGAAATCGTCTACGAGATCTCTTACCAAACAGAGTACGATACGACCCAACTATATTTCATTGCTTGGAACGGGGAGTGTCCTTCCGACACCATCTTTTTCGAGATAGAAACAATCCTTATGGAGCCCTTCCTGTTCACCACTTCCGAACAAGTTTGTGGAGGAGGCGAAATAAAATTCACAGCCCGCAACGACAATCCCAATTTGCCTGTCGGAGGATGGGGTATCCTTGAAAGGTCTGAGGACGGTGTAGAGTTCAAGACTGTCGATGGCGAGGAAGATGGAGCCACCGGCTACCAAAGTAACCCGTTCCAGTTCACCGACCTACTGCCAGACATGGAAGAGTCCGAAGAGGATAGCAAGACCTACTATTATCGTGTAAGGCTGAGAGAAGCAAGCTCTTGCTCATGGGCCACCTCCAACGTCATAACCGTCGAAGAGGTCAGAGCACCATCATTTACGATAGAAGATATTCCATTCAAAATCTGCGAAGGCACCAACATAGCGTTAACAGCCAAGATGCCTCTTGGTCCCGACAAGAAATTTGCATGGAAGCGGGGTGAGGAGACGCTCTCCACAACAGAATTAAGCATCACCGACACACCTACAGAATCTACGACCTATAGTTTCATCGCAGAGAGTGAAGTGTGTCCATCCCAAAGCACGTCGTCGCCGGTCACTGTAGTAAAACCAGACCAGCTGACTTTAAAGAGTTCCGCAGACAAACTCTGCGAAGACAATGCTTTGGAGCTCATTGTCACGAGGCAAAACCAAACAGGAACCCTCATTTGGGAAATATCGACCGACGAGGGCAAAACCTTTACGGAAATAGCGAAAAGCAGCAAAAATACAGTTTCCACGAAGCCTCAACAAGCGGCTCAATATCGAGTAAAGACGGAAGAGGAGATCTGTCCCGCCGCCTATTCCAATATCGTGGAAGTCTATGTGGAGAAAAAGGTCAATGACCTCAAGGTTTTAGATTTACCCCAAAGCATCTGCAAAGGGAGTGAGCTCTCTCTAAAGGCATCGGCCACCGTGAATCCTTCCGTCAACACTTTCGCATGGAAAAAGGACGGCAAAATCCTGACCGACCAAGAGATGTCCATCACAGACACTCCAGAGCAAACAGCCTCCTACGTCTTTTCTCTGTTGGGAGAATATTGTAGTTATCCTGTACGAGAGTTTATAGTCGAAGTGGAGGAGATGGCCGAAGTATCCTTCGATCCGATTCCTAAAGTCATCTGCGAAGGAAGTGACATCCTATTGAAAGCATCGGCAGATTTGGATCCCGCCATCCACACTTTTGTCTGGGAGAAAGAGGGCAATGCACTAACGACCTCCGAATTGAGCATTTCCGACACACCGACGGAATCCACAAAATACCAATTCACCCTTACTAGCAAAGAGTGCGGAACCCTCACAAAGGAGTTCACCGTGGAGGTGGAAGCCAAGGAGGAGTTGGAGTTGACGGCTGACAAAGAAGGTGTTTGTGCCGGTGAATCAGCCACCCTCAAAGTGGCGAAAGGGAACCCTGCAAACATTCTTTGGGAAGAGTCGAATGACGGCCAAAACTTCACCGACCTCAACGCATCAGGAGAGACTGCAACAGTCTCGCCGTCCGAAACCGCCTACTATCGTTTGAAGACGGACATCAACGGAAAGGTTTGCCCTGTAGTTTACTCCAACAGCGTGGCTATCGTCGTAGAAAACAAGGTAGACGTTGAGTTCGCCTCTCTACCTTCCGTCGTCTGCGAGGGAACAAGCATTGAACTTTCCGCGAAGGGTAACATCGACGCGAACATAAACACATTCGCATGGACGAAAAACGGTGAACCGCTCGCTTCCGAAATGAGCACTACCGACACGCCGACAGAGGCTACCACTTATGGGTTCTCCCTCTCGGGAAAATACTGCGAAACCCTCACGAAAGAGTTCGCCGTAGAGGTGGAAGCTGTAGAGGAGTTGGAGCTTGCAACTGACAAAGAAGGACTCTGTGCTGGCGAATCGGCCACCCTCAAAGTGGCGAAAGGGAACCCTGCTAACATCCTTTGGGAAGAGTCGAATGACGGCCAAAACTTCACCGACCTCAACGCATCTGGAGAGACTACGAC
>JAFZKQ010000105.1 GCA_017553575.1 Paludibacteraceae bacterium | reverse complement strand
CTTCTTACGTTTTCACACCCACGCAACTGCCTCTTCAAAAAAATAGACACAAATAATTCAGACAAGGATATATTTATGGCAAATATTTTCCTACTTTTGCAGATAATAAAAATTGAGTAAATATATTTATATTTAAGGTATGGGTATTCGTAGAACTAAAATTGTTGATGCCTTAAAACTAACAAACTACGGCGAAACAATCAATGTAAAAGGTTGGGTACGCACCAAGCGTGGCAACAAAAGCGTCAATTTCATCGCTATGAACGATGGTTCAACCATCAACAATATACAAATAGTGGCAGACTCCGACAAGTTTGACGAGAACATTCTCAAAGACATAACAACGGGCGCCTGCATCAACGTAGTCGGAAAACTCGTCCAATCCCAAGGTAAAGGCCAATCGGTAGAGATCCACGCTGATTCAATCGAAATCTATGGTACTGCCGACGTCAACTCCTACCCTCTCCAAAAGAAAGGCCACACGATGGAGTTCCTTCGCGAGATTGCGCACCTCAGACCAAGGACAAACACCTTCGGCGCTGTATTCCGCATCCGCCACAACATGGCAATCGCCATCCACAAGTTCTTCCACGACAGAGGCTTCTTCTATTTCCACACTCCTATCATCACGGCTTCCGACTGTGAAGGTGCTGGACAAATGTTCCAAGTGACCACGATGAACCTCTACGACTTGAAGAAAGACGAGAAGGGTTCCATCAACTACGACAACGACTTCTTCGGCAGACAGACAAGCCTTACGGTTTCCGGACAATTGGAGGGAGAGCTTGCTGCAACTGCTCTTGGTGCTATCTATACATTCGGTCCAACCTTCCGTGCCGAGAACTCCAACACGCCTCGTCACTTGGCTGAATTCTGGATGATTGAGCCAGAGGTTGCCTTCAACGACATCAACGACAACATGGACCTCGCTGAGGAATTCATTAAATATTGTGTAAAATGGGCTTTGGACAACTGCCGAGACGATGTTCAATTCTTGAATGACATGTTTGACAAAGGTCTTATCGAGCGTTTGGAAGGTGTATTGAAGGAGTCTTTTGTCCGTCTTCCTTATACTGAGGGTATCAAAATCCTCGAAGAGGCAATCGCCAAAGGCCATAAGTTCGAATACCCTGTATTCTGGGGATGCGACTTGGCTTCTGAGCACGAGCGTTACCTCGTAGAGAACCACTTCAAACGTCCTGTCATCCTCACCGACTATCCAAAGGAGATCAAGGCATTCTATATGAAGCAAAATGAAGATGGTAAGACCGTACGCGCTATGGATGTCCTCTTCCCTACTATCGGTGAAATCATCGGAGGTTCTGAGCGTGAGGAGAATTACGACAAGCTGCTCACAAGAATCAAGGAATTGAATATTCCTATGAAGGATATGTGGTGGTACCTCGACACAAGAAAATTCGGAACGTGTCCTCACGCAGGATTCGGACTCGGATTCGAGCGTCTGCTCTTGTTCGTTACCGGTATGACAAACATCCGCGACGTGATTCCTTTCCCAAGAACTCCACGAACAGCAGAATTTTAAATCCAATATATCAAGGGCCGTCAAATTTTTGGCGGCCTTTTTTATGTAAAATTCGGAAGTGACCAACCTTCAGAACACCGCACCTCCGATACAATTCGTCTCAACGTCCTCCTTCCGCCCCCTCTCACAGAGAAGGAAAGCCATCTTTTCTTAAGGCTCAACACAAGAATTCAACAAGAATCTCCCCCAAAAACAGCTAAAACACGCCCCTTTCGAAAATTCATTTCACAAAAACAGATTGCCCCACTCTACTTAAAAAGCTGAAATACAAAGAGGAAATCAACGGCATAAGAAAAGCCCTCATTTTTCTCAAAAAAAATATCCATTTTCCTTTTGTCATCTAAAAAATAGATCGTAATTTTGCATCGCAAAAGAAAAGGAACGAGGTGTAGCGCAGTCCGGTTAGCGCATCTGGTTTGGGACCAGAGGGTCGGGGGTTCGAATCCCTTCACCTCGACATCGAAAGGGGATCAATAAAAAAGTTGGTTCCCTCTCTTTATTTTTAGGCAAAACCTAAATTTTTCAAGAATCAAATACCCTCCCCTAACTCTATCCAATCAAGACATAAACCCAGAACGGATAGCAGACGAAAGGTGTGGATTAATTAGACAAGAAATTCATTATGTTTTCAGGCATTGTAGAAGCAACGGCAAAAGTCGTGAAATTGGAAAGAGAAGAAGGCAATCTCCATTTGACGATGGAATGTCCTTTCGTATCCGAGTTAAAGATTGATCAAAGTGTGGCGCACAATGGTGTCTGCCTCACAGTTGTCTCCAAAGATGACAAAACCTACACGGTGACAGCTGTCAAAGAGACGTTGGACCGTTCTAACCTCGGCCTCTTGAAAGTAGGCGACCTCGTCAATTTGGAACGGAGTATGCTCATGAACGGCAGATTGGACGGACACATCGTGCAAGGCCACGTTGACCAGACCGCCAAATGCATCGAGAAAAAGGCAACTGACGGAAGTTGGCTATTCACTTTCCAATATGAGTACAATCAAGAGATGGCGAACAAGGGATATCTGACCGTAGAAAAAGGATCCGTCACTGTCAACGGCACAAGCCTCACTGTCTGCAATTCTCAGAAAGACTCCTTCTCTGTTGCCATTATCCCTTATACCTACGAACATACCAACTTCCAAAACATCGAGAAGGGAACCATTGTCAATATCGAATTTGACATCATCGGAAAATACATAAGTGGCATGATGGCCCACAAATAAAGGTAAACACTCCTAATACTAATAACAGGCAGAATCCATGGTATATGTATTCTGCCTGTTCTCTTTATCTTAACCTACCGTTTCAGCAAAGCCAATTCATTCTTTTGCTTGGGTGTTATGCGAAAACTTTCACGGGCCTTCTGAATCGTTTTATTATGTGTCCAAACTTCCAGCCTATTCTCCTCCAAAATCGGCAAGGTCGCCTCATATTGTTTAGCCAAAGCTGTTGCAAAATACCAAGCAATCATCATGTTAACATAGTATTCCGACGATTTAACCGAGGCAACCCAATCCAAATGTTTCGTCTCAAAAGAGTCCTCCAAATAATACTTCATCAGCATCTCTATACCGAAACGAATCGTATAGGTGTGGTCGGATGCCATCCACCGACGGATATGAGGAAGTAGCTCCGGCAAATGTTTCTTGAAAACATTAGGCGAAATCGAATCGCAAGTAGCCCAATTATCCACATAGGGAAGGAACTGATCCAACCGCTCAATCAATTCAGCGAAATTCTTCTCCTTTTCCAAGATGAAACCATGCAAGTTGTCTTCCTCAAAATAGGGATGAGGGAGGGCATTCAAAAAATCGGACACATCTACCCTTTTGGCAAACTCCTTGGCCAACTGCCGAACAACCGGCACGCGCACGCCAATCACTCGCTCCATATCAACCGTCGGCATCAACTTCGAACTGAAATCCCTATACTCGATATCCTGCGATTTCAACAGGCTCTCCTCTATTTCTTTCGTTATCATATATTCAAATTTTATCCAAAAATAAAAGGTTTTTAGGGAAGAAACCGTATGCTGAAAGATTTTTTGTTCAAGAAAGAGATTCATAAAAAGGATTATTTGTAAATTTGGAATAATATTAGCAGAACACCACAAACTCAAAAGATCTGCAAATTTGTTCAAACAAAAACTCGTACATTATGACAAACAATCACGGATTTATCAGGGTGGCAGCAGCCATTCCAAACGTTAAAATATCAGATTGCCGTTACAACACGGAGAGAATCAAAAACCTCATACTACAAGCGGATAAAGAGAAGGTGGAAATCATCTGTTTCCCTGAACTCTGCATCACAGCCTACACTTGTGCAGACTTGTTCTACCAAAAGCAACTATTGATCTCTGCAGAGGAGAGCCTCAACCAACTCTTGCAAGAGACAAAAGAGTTGGGAATCACGTTCATCGTGGGACTTCCCAAAGTTCAAGCAAATAGACTATTCAACATTGCGGTAGTTTGCCAAAAAGGAAAGATAGTAGGTGCTGTACCTAAGACTTATATTCCGAACTACAACGAGTTCTACGAAAAAAGGTGGTTCTCCTCCGCGAAAGACATTCTCGACTGCGAAATTGATTTATGCGGACAAACAGTACCGTTCGGCACTAACCTCCTTTTCGGAAACGACGACTGCCGCTTTGCCATAGAGATATGCGAAGACCTTTGGTTGCCTCAGGCTCCAAGTAACCAACATGCCTTGGCTGGAGCGCAACTTCTCTTCAACCTTTCGGCAAGTGACGAAGTAATCGGTAAGAACGCCTACTTGAAACAGATGATACTCCAACAATCTGCAAAGTGCGTTGCGGGATACATCTACGCTTCTGCAGGTTTCGGAGAGTCCAGCACCGACCTCGTCTTCGCTGGAAACGGCCTTATAGCAGAGAACGGATCATTCGTAGCACAATCTGAACGATTCAAATTTGAGGAGCAACTCATCATCGGAGAGATTGACCTTGACAAATTAGATGCTGACCGTCTTAAGAATTCGGCATTCTATGTAGGTGCGGATGACATCAACGAGGACTATTTAACCATTCCACTGAAATTCAGCAACAAAGAGTTCGGAAAGTTGACTCGCAAAATCAATCCGACTCCTTTCGTTCCTCCTACAGAAGGCATCAAAGAACGATGCAACGAGATCTTCTCCATACAAGTGGGCGGACTCGCCACTCGTCTATACCACACGGGAATCAAATACGCTGTACTAGGAATTTCCGGCGGTCTGGACTCCACATTGGCACTGCTCGTATGCGTGAAGACATTCGACAAACTTAGCATTCCAAGAAAGAACATCATCGGTATCACCATGCCAGGCTTCGGTACTACGGGACGTACCTACAACAACGCCATCAAGATGATGCAAGAATTGGGCATCACCATGAAGGAGATCGACATCAAGCCAGGTTGCATCCAGCACTTCAAAGATATCGAACACGACATAAACAACACGGACGTCACGTATGAAAACGCTCAAGCCCGCCAACGTACCTACATCCTGATGGACTATGCCAACAAGACGAACGGACTTGTCGTCGGAACTGGCGACCTCTCGGAGCTCGTCCTCGGTTGGGCCACTTACAACGGCGACCACATGAGCATGTACGGCGTCAATGCCTCCATTCCTAAAACATTGGTACGCTACCTTGTACGATATGCGGCAGAATATGAAATGGACGAATCGGCACGGAAGACATTGCTTGACGTAGTGGACACGCCTATCAGTCCAGAACTATTGCCTGCGGACAAGGACGGAAACATCGCACAGAAGACAGAAGACAACGTCGGACCATACATCTTGCACGACTTCTTCATCTATTACACGCTTCGTTTCGGATACACGCCTTCCAAACTGTTCTATCTTGCCACGCAAGCCATGGAGGGCATGTTCGACGCAAAGACCATCTTGAAATGGATGAGAACCTTCTACAGAAGATTCTTCTATCAACAATTCAAGCGTTCTTGTATGCCTGACGGTCCAAAGATTGGTTCTGTATGTCTTTCTCCTCGTGGAGACTGGAGAATGCCAAGCGACGCATCCTACGCCATTTGGAATGCCGAATTGGACAAAATAGAGCAATCTCTTTAAGAATAGATTATCTTACATTGCTGGTAACTCTTTCCAAGGGAGTTACCAGCTCCATTTGAACACAAGTCTAACTGACTCACTCAATTTTTGAAAAAAGGATAAATTGTGAAAGTTTGTATTGCCGAGAAACCCAGTGTCGCCAGAGACATTGCCGCCGTATTGGGAGCCAAAACGAAGAGGGAGGGTTATATTGAAGGAAACGGATACCAAGTGACTTGGGTATTCGGACATCTCTGCACCCTAAAAGAACCTCACGAATACAACCCTGCATGGAAACGATGGTCTTTAGGAGACCTTCCCATCATTCCCCAACGGTTCGGCATAAAACTCATCGAAAACGACGGGTCGGAAAAACAATTCCACATCATAGAGAAACTCATCAGCACAGCCGAGGAAGTGATAAACTGCGGAGATGCCGGACAAGAGGGAGAACTCATCCAACGATGGGTCATGCAAAAGGCTCAATGCAAATGTTCCGTCAAACGACTTTGGATCTCATCACTTACGGAAGAGTCCATCAAAGACGGATTCGCCAATTTACGTCCTCAGTCCGACTTCGACAAACTCTACGAAGCCGGCGCCATGCGTGCCATCGGTGATTGGCTATTAGGCATAAACGCCACTCGACTCTACACGCTACGTTATGGACAGAACAAACAAGTTCTATCCATCGGCAGAGTACAAACGCCTACCCTCGCCCTCATCGTCAAAAGACATTTGGAAATCGTCAATTTCAAACCTGAGCAATATTGGGAACTGAAGACGGTTTATCGAGACACGACGTTCTCCGCCACCAAGGGCCGCTTCACCAGCGAGGAAGAGGGAAAAAAATTCTTGAACGAGGTCATCCAAAGCGACTTCGAAGTGACGGACATATCCACTAAAAAAGGAACCGAATCCGCTCCCCGACTCTTCGACTTGACCTCACTACAAGTGGAATGCAACAAAAAATTCGGATTCTCAGCAGAGGACACGCTCAGATATATTCAATCACTCTACGAAAAAAAGGTGACGACCTACCCCCGCGTAGACACCACCTACTTGAGTGAAGACATCCACCCCAAAGTTCCAAGCATCTTAAAGGGACTACAGAGCTACCAAAATCTGACGCAAAGCATCCTTTCCACCAAAATTCCAAAATCGAAAAAGGTATTCGACAACAGCAAGATAACAGACCACCACGCCATCATTCCAACAGGCGTGAACCCTACAAATCTGACCGCGGAGGAACAGAAAGTATTCGACCTCGTGGCACGAAGGTTCATCGCCAATTTCTATCCCGAGTGTCAGACATCCACCACCACAGTCATGGGAAATGTGGAGAAGATCGAATTCAAAACTACGGGAAAACAGATTTTAGTTCCCGGTTGGCGTGTCGTCTTCGAAAAAGACAAGAAGGACGAGGAAGAGAACAACGACGAAGAGAAAACCCTTCCCCTCTTCACGAAAGGAGAAAGAGGTCCTCACAAACCCGACCTAAACGAAAAGTGGACACAACCGCCCAAACCCTATACGGAAGCCACTCTTCTTAGAGCCATGGAAACCGCCGGCAAACAGATTGAAGACGGGGAACTTCGAGACCTCCTGAAAGAGAACGGCATAGGAAGGCCTTCCACAAGAGCCAACATCATCGAAACGCTCTACAAGAGGAACTATATGCGTAAGGAGAGAAAAAACATCTTTCCCACTCAGACAGGCATCGATCTGATCCAAACCATTCAACACGAGATTCTCAAATCAGCAGAATTGACTGGACAATGGGAAAAACGGCTCAGGATGATCGAACGAAGCAACTATCAAAGCCAAGTCTTTATGACTGAGCTAAAAACGATGGTGTCCACTTTGGTGCAAACAGTCAAAAACGACTATGGGAAGAGCATCTCCATTGAAGAGAAAGAGGCGCCCCAAAAGCAAGAAAAGAAAAGTTCAAAAAAGGCAGAAAGCAAAAAAGAGACATCCAAAAGCACCACGCCACCGAAAGAAGAGGCAAAGCCCAAAGAAGAGGCAAAAAAAGTGGAGACACGACCTGACAACGACAACCTTTGTCCGATTTGTCACACCGGCTTGATTCTAAAAGGCAAAGCCGCCTTCGGTTGTTCCAATTGGAATACCGGTTGCAAGTTCCGCATCCCATTCACGTTCGAAGGACATACGTTCACCTCCGAAGAGTTAACCCGACTGACCAAAATGGAGACCCTTCAAATCGGAGAAAAAAAGGTCAGACTCTCAACAGAAGGTGTTTTCGAAAGTATATAACTACCCTAAATAAGAAAAGACGAAGAAAGAATCCATAATTCCTCTTCGTCTTTTCTTTTATCCTTACGAACGTTCTACGCTCTTGACACCCTTAATACACTTCACCTTCTTTATCAAATCCTCCAAATTCTTCGAGTCATCCACCAATACGATTATCGTACCTTGGAACAAGCCATCCGTAGGATCAACCGAGATGGAACGAAGGGCGATGTGAGGATCCTTTGAAATCAACGAAGTAATGTTAGTCACGATACCAATATCGTCATTACCAATCACATGAAGCGTCGCTGGGTACTGACTACCCGACTTGCCCGACCAACGAGCCTTCACGAAACGATAACCGAAACGTCTCATCATTTGAGGTGCGTTAGGACAATCCTTCTTATGAATCTTGATACCGCCACTCACCGTGATGAAACCAAATATCTCGTCTCCATAAATCGGGTTACAACATTTCGACAACTGGTACTGGATTCCCTTCAAATTTTTATCGATGACCAACACATCCTCCTTAGAAGAGATCTCCTCCAAATTGGAGACATGCTCATAAGTCTCCAATCCCCGCTCCTCAAAGACGCTCTTCGTCTCCTTTTCCAAAATCTCCATATAGAGGTCACGGATAGAGAGCAAATCAAATTTCTCACCAGCCAACAATTGGAAGAACTCCATCAAAGTCTTAACGCCCAATTTCTTGGCCAACTTAGAGACAATAGCTTCATCATACTCCAATTTCCAGTTTTTCAAACGACGGAGGAAAACCTCTTTACCCATCTCGGCATCAGAAAGTTCCTGTTCACGCAGAATCTGCTTGATTCGAGTCTTTGCTTTCGCCGTTTGGACGATATTGAGCCATTCCTGCTTAGGCTTCTGCGAAGGCGACGTCAACACTTCCACCTGATCACCATTCGACAAGGGCTGTCTAAGGGAAACATTCTTGCCGTTAATACGACCTCCGACACACTTGACTCCCAAAGCCGAATGGATTTGGAAAGCGAAATCCAAGACCGTAGCCCCCTTCGGCAATTTCTGCAAATCGCCGCTCGGAGTAAAGACAAAGACCTCCTTATCATAGAGATTCAGTTTGAAATCGTCCATATAATCGATGGCATTGGCCTCCGGATTCTCCAGAATCTCACGGATATTTGCCAACCACTTGTCAAAATCGGACTCGCCTTTCACGCCCTTATACTTGAAATGGGCAGCCAATCCCTTCTCGGCGATTTCATCCATCCGTTCCGTACGGATTTGCACCTCCACCCATTTACCTTGAGGACCCATAACGGTGATATGCAACGACTCATAGCCGTTCGACTTAGGAATAGACAACCAATCGCGCAAGCGTTTAGGGTTGGGCTGATACATATCCGTCACGATGGAATAGACCTGCCAACACTCCGACTTCTCCTTCTCAATCGGCGTATCCAGTATCACACGAATAGCGAAAAGGTCGTATATATTCTCAAACGGAGTATTCTGCTTCTTCATCTTATTCCAGATGGAATAGATGGATTTAGTCCTACCCTTGATAGAGAATTGAAAACCGGCAGCCTCCAACTTCTCTTTTAACGGACCGATAAAATCGGCGATATATTTATCACGGGAACGCTTCGTCTCGTTCAGTTTCTTGGCAATATCATGATAAATATCGCTATTCATATACTTCAAGGAGAGGTCTTCCAACTCCGACTTTATCCGATAAAGTCCCAAACGATGAGCCAACGGAGCATAGAGATAAGCCACCTCCTTTGCAATGGACATTCGCTCCCCTTCCGGGAAATTCTGCAAAATACGCATCATATAGAGACGGTCACATATCAAAATGATAATGACACGGATGTCCTGCGCCATCGTCAAAAGCAGTTTTCGGAAGTTGTCAGACTCGACAGAGGGATTCATGGCATAAATATCATTTGCCTTCACCAATCCACGGACAATCGAACCCACCTGTGCCCCGAACAGAGCCTCCACCTTATCCAAAGAGACCAAACCTACTTTTACAGCCTCGTAAGCCAACTTGCTCTGAATCGCCACGCGACCCAAATTCACCTCGTTCAAAAGAATCAAAGCCGTATTGAGAGCCTTTATCACAGCAGGATATGCCACAGAGGGATCCACATCGACATCTTCCCTCGGCTCAAACAGAGACCTAAAAATCTTAATATCGGAGGACTCAAACAGATTACCCGCCTCACTCAACACCTTTCGGTACTCCTTCACCAATTCTCTCTTATACTCTTCCATACATTACCCCTCCACTTTCTTTTACGGTTTCCATCCTCCAAACAGGATCTCAACAGAAACCTAGTTTGTTCATAGGGTAAAGATACTCTTAATTATTCTATAATCTAAGGGAAAACGACTTAAAAAAAGCAAAGATTCGTCGATAACTATGAAATACACAAAAAAGAGGTAGATAAAGAAAGAAATCGGCATAAAATGGTTATTTTTGCGTAAATAAGATAAGGACCGTGTTAAAAATACCGTTCTAGAAAAAGAAACCACGATTCTTAGCTCATTATCTCATAAATACAAATAAATAGGTCTATGGCAAAACAACTTAAAAAATCATCCAATAAAATGATAGCCGGTGTAGCTGCCGGAATTGCGGAGTACTTCGATTTGGACCCTACAATCGTCCGTATTATTTTCGTTATCGTGACGCTCATGGGCGGATGTAGCACGATCATCTTTAGCGGATTAGCTCCCCTCCTCTATCTTGTAGGCTGGATAATTATGCCTACTAAATAAGTATTTTCGGAAAAGGGAAAGAGCCCCAAGAAAGAGAATCGTCAATAGGGAGGAAAATGGAATTCAAATTAGTATCGGACTATCAACCTACAGGTGACCAACCGGAAGCCATCAAAGAATTGGTGGAAGGCATTCGCTCTGGCTATCCCGCTCAAACACTATTAGGTGTGACGGGGTCTGGTAAGACCTTCACGATAGCCAACGTCATCAAGGAGATCAACCGGCCGACTATCGTCCTGAGCCACAACAAAACGCTGGCAGCCCAACTATATAGCGAATTCAAAGGCTTCTTTCCAGAAAACGCTGTAGAGTATTTCGTATCCTACTACGACTACTACCAGCCCGAAGCATACTTGCCCAACACGGACACCTACATAGAGAAAGACCTATCCATCAACGATGAGATAGAGAAATTGCGATTGGCCGCCACCTCTGCCCTCCTGTCGGGAAGGAAGGATGTCGTCATCGTCTCCTCCGTATCCTGCCTCTACGGTATGGGTAACCCGGAGGATTTCCACAAAACAATGATTCCTTTGAAGAAAGGTCAATCATTGGCTCTAAACACGTTGCTTCGCCTATTGGTGGAAAGCCTCTATGTCAGAAACGAGATTGAACTCACGCACGGAAACTTCCGCGTAAAAGGAGATACCGTCGACATCTTTCTCGCCTATGCGGACTACATCGTGCGCATCAGTTTCTGGGGCGACGAAATCGACGAGATAGAGACGATTGACCCGATTGACGGGAACCGAATCAGTACGCTCGACGAGATAAACATCTATCCAGCCAACCTCTTTGTCACAACCAAGGAACGAATCAACCAAGCCTTGATAAAGATTGGTGACGACCTGACCAAGCAGGTGGAGTATCTGCAATCGATAGGGAAAGCGTTGGAGGCAAAACGACTCTACGAACGAGTAAACTACGACATGGAGATGATTCGGGAATTGGGCCATTGCTCAGGCATAGAGAATTACTCCCGCTACTTCGACGGAAGAGCGGAAGGCACACGTCCTTTCTGCCTGCTCGACTTCTTCCCGAAAGATTTCTTGATGGTTATCGACGAAAGCCACGTCACCATCCCTCAAATCAGGGCAATGTACGGAGGCGACTATTCCCGAAAGAGGACCCTCGTCGATTTTGGATTCAGGCTACCAGCCGCCATAGACAACCGTCCCTTGAAATTCGAAGAATTCGAGGAGATGTCAGGGCAAACCATCTACGTGAGCGCAACGCCTGCCGAATATGAATTGGAGAAGAGCGAAGGCGTCATCGTCGAGCAAGTCATCCGTCCGACTGGACTGTTAGACCCCGTCATTGAAGTCCGCCCGAGCCTCAACCAAATAGACGACTTATTGGAAGAGATACAGATACGGGCCGAAAAAGATGAGCGCGTGCTTGTGACCACGTTAACCAAGCGGATGGCGGAAGAGTTGCAAGTCTATCTGCAGAAGATGGGGGTCAGAAGCAACTACATCCACTCCGACGTGGAGACGCTGGAACGAGTAAAAATCATGGAAGATTTGCGGAACGGCCTCTTCGACGTATTGGTAGGTGTCAACCTGCTCAGGGAGGGATTGGATTTGCCGGAAGTCTCACTGGTAGCTATCCTCGATGCAGACAAAGAAGGATTTCTCCGTTCACACCGCGCCCTCACACAAACGGCAGGACGCGCCGCGAGAAACCTCAACGGACTCGTCATCATGTATGCCGACAAAATCACGGAAAGTATGCAACAGACCATCGACGAAACCAACCGTCGAAGGGAAAAACAGATTGCCTACAACACCGCCAACCATATTACGCCGAAGGCTCTCAACAAAACGGTTAAATCGGCACTCACCAAAGAGGAGTTCCCTGAAGAGAAACGAGTTACAAAGACATACAGCACCACGCAATCGACGGCAGGCGGCAACATGGCAGCCGAAAAGGGCGTGGAATATATGAGCAAGGAGGATTTACAGAAAGCCATCGAGACCACCAAGCGGTTAATGCTCGAAGCCGCAAAGAAATTGGAGTTTATAGAAGCGGCTCAATATCGCGACGAACTCATCAAGATGGAAGATTTGTTTAAAAACCGATACTTCGACAAATAAATACCACTACTAACTAATAGTTTAGAGGGATGAAGGAGATTACTTTTATTCGACAGAACAAAAAGAAATGGTTGAGTCAAGAAAAGCAGACCAACAACTTGGACGAACTGACCACCGACAAGCTGTCCGATCTATACGTCAACCTTTCTGCGGACTACGCCTATTCGCAAAGCCAATACGACAACGCAAGAATCACTAAATTCCTAAGCAATTTGGTGACAAAGACGCACACCTATATCTATCGAAAAAAGAAATTCGACTTCTCCGCCATCCTAAAAACATTCACCAAAGACATTCCCGAAACAGTGGCAAACGCAAAATTCGAAATGCTCGTCGCCTTAAGCATATTTCTCGTTGCCTGTCTGATCGGTGTCATCTTGGCATTCCAAAGCGAAGAAAACATTGTCAATTTTTTGGGCAAAGGGTATGTTGACATGACCTTGGAAAACATCAAGAACGGTCGTCCTACCGATGTCTACAACCAAGAGGCGTGCAATCCCATGTTCTGGCAAATTGTCTACAACAACATAAAAGTCACCTTCATAACATACGCCTACGGCATCATCCCCTTTTTAGGGAGCGGCTACATTCTCGCCAATAACGGTGTGATGTTGGGCGAGTTCCAATCGCTCTTCTTCCTGCACGGTGTCGGATTGGAGTCCATGCTCTCCATCTGGATGCACGGAGCCTTCGAGATTCCTGCCATCATCATAGCAGGAGCCGCCGGCATCACCTTAGGAAAAGGCTGGGTACTTCCAGGCACATACAGTCGCATAGAGGCCTTGAAAAAGAGTGGCTTACAGAGCATCAAGATTCTACTCTCCACCACCCCCATCCTGACGATTGCAGCATTCTTCGAATCATACATCACCCGTCACACAGAATGGAATGACCTGCTCCGTTTAACAATCATCCTATTGTTATTCGGATTCATCATTTTTTACTATGTTTACATTCCGTTCTTCATGAAAAAAAAGCAAGATAAATGAATCAGAGACAAAGACATATAATTCGGTTATCGCTACTGCTGACGTTTCTTTTCTCCCTTACGCTATCCTACGGGGAGGAAAATGAGATGCCTTATACTGAAGAAGAAACGTACACAGAAGAGGAAGTGTCCGACATAGAGATAGATGAAGAAACGGGCTACCAGCCCTCCTTTGAAGAAAAGCCAGTTCACACGGCACCTTTCCCCGTCAACACAGGGGAATCCTACACAAAGAAAAGGGAAGAGCTAAAAAAGGCGCATCCTTATCCGTTTTCCATCGAAGAAGAAAATACACATGAGAAATCAGAGTATTTAAACTCTTTATTCTCGTTCGTCAAGAATCTCCAAGAAATCGGCATATACATTCTCGTTGCCATACTGATCATCTGCATCATCGCTTTCTGCGCAGTCAAACTTCTTCATTGGAACGGCTCCAAAACCAAGAACACAAAAATGGACGATGACGAGTTGAGCATCCATCACACATATACCAACGAAGAGGTAAACCAACTGCTTGCCAACGGGAATTACAAAGAGGCGATTAAAATCGTCTATATCCGTACGCTCCAACTGTTGAACGAGAAGGGAATCATTGCTTGGACGCCCTACAAAACGCCTATCGAGTTCTACTACGAAGTAAAGGATTCAAAGGTAAAAAAAGAACTCATGGAACTGACTTCCTCTACCATGGCAGTGAGATACGGAAACGTAGAAGCTACCATAAACGATTACGAGAGAGCCACCCTTAATTACAACGGAATAAAAAACAGCTTGCAATGAAGATTTTCAGAACCACATATTCCTTCATAGCACTAATTTCTGCGTTGCTTCTGCTCTCAGCCTGCCAGAAGAACGATTTGAATTGGGATGCAACGTTGATGCCTGACGACACCCATCCTTTCAGTTGCGGCATACTCGACGAACTCTGTAAAGAGAGATATGGCGATTCCTTTCTAACCGACACATTGGAAAGGAAAGACGACACCTACAATATCGATTATGACAAATTCAAATCAGCAGATTATAAGAACATCCTGTATATATCCGACATTTCACACGTAGACAATGAATGGGAGCTATTCGTCGAGAGGATGAAGATGGGGTATAACACGATCATCGCCTGTGAAAATTTTGCCCTTGGAAAAGAGGGTAAGACCCCCAGCCAATTTCCCCAAAGTTATTCCACGTTTGAATTAGCGAAAGCACTCCTTAAGGACGAGGAGCTACCGCAAGCGATGATTCTTACAGAGACGGAGGAGGATTACACGAATAAAGCTTTCACGCACTACAACTTCCCTGTCGTATTCTGCAAAAACAATGTATCATACTTAGACGACTCTTTTCTTTGGGACTCTTTAGGCTTGACAAATGAGATTCTGCTCTTTGTAAACGAAACCAGAACAGAGGGCGCAGCATTGGATCCCATTGCCGTACAATTGAGAGACACAACTTCCATGGGTTCCATCATTTGGGTGGGCACGCCGCTTCTCTTCACCAACTACAACATCCTACACGAAAAGAATGACAAACTCATTTTCAGCCTAATAGACAGAGCACTGACCAATCCGACCGAAGTGGATTCTTTGGGCAACAGCCTATCAGGCAACAGCACAATTACCCACATATACGATCCGATGTTCAGCATATCCTATAAGAGCCTCACACAATTGATGTTGGAAAGTTTAGGGAAAAACTTACTATGGTTGATAGCCATCGCCTTCTTCATTCTTTTCGTCGTCTTTTATGGAAAGAGGAAGCAACGGCTCATCCCCGAAATCAAACCTGCCAGCAACCGCACCATCGGTTTCGTGGAGCAAATCAGCAACGTATACTATTACAGAAATGAATATGACATCATACTCAAGAAAAAGATAACCTTCTTCTTCGATTTCATCAAAGACCGTCTACATATCGACCTTCAAGACAAATCCAAAATAGAGAGCAACGCCTCAAGGTTGATAGCTTTCTACTTACAAGATAAGGAGAAAACGGTCTTGTTCATCAATGACTTGAACGAATTCCACAAGAGAAAAGACAAAAAGATTACCCATCAGCAGATGATAAAATGTATTGACGCCATCAATGTCATTTATCAGAACTTCAAAGGGAAAAAACAAGATAAAAAAAATGATTCAATGTAAAATATAACTTAACAATTCAAAAATATGGACAACAGCGTATTCTTTACTAACTCATATAGCCCTAAAATAGAGGAGATGAGGAAAAACATCTCACAAATCATCGCAGGGCAAGAGAAAATGATCGACTTGATCCTAACAGCCATTCTCGCTGACGGACACGTCTTGATTGAGGGTGTGCCAGGTATCGCAAAGACTCTAACGGCGAGGGTCATCTCAAAGTTGCTCAACGCAGACTTCTCCCGTATCCAATTCACCTCCGACCTCATGCCTTCGGATGTCTTGGGTACAAATGTCTTCAACATGCAGACCAATGCCTTCGACTTCCACAAAGGTCCTGCTTTCGGTGACATCATCCTGGTGGACGAGATTAACCGTGCGCCTGCCAAGACTCAATCAGCCCTCTTTGAGGTGATGGAAGAGCGGCAAGCCACCATCGACGGCGTAAGGTACGACATGGGCAACGTCTATACCATCATTGCCACCCAAAACCCTATCGAACAAGAGGGAACCTACCGCTTACCAGAAGCTCAGTTGGACCGTTTCCTCTTCAAGATCAACATGGGCTACCCGACTCTCGAAGAGGAGGTCAAAATCATTTCGTCTCACAACGAAAAGAAGAATTTCACCAAGTTGGAAGAGTTGCCGCCTATCCTCACAAAGGAGGAATTGATTGAGCTGAGGAATCACGCCCACAGCATCCTCATCGACAAAATGATCATCCAATATATTGCGCAAATCGTCCAAGAGAGCCGCAGCAACCAATCCATCTATATGGGAGCCTCTCCGCGTGCATCCATCGCCCTGCTGAATGCCTCCAAAGCCTTCGCGCTCTTGCAAGGAAGAACTTTCGTCATTCCAGACGACATAAAGACGCTCGCCGTGCCAGTCCTCTGCCACCGCCTGATTCTCTCATCCCAAGCAGAGATGGAGGGTATTCCGGTAGAGACCATCATCAAAGAAATCGTGGATAACGTGGAAGTTCCCAAATAACAATCATCACTAAAGGAGATAGGTATGTATCTGACAAAGAATACGATAATAGCACTAATAGCCATTCTTGTGGTATTTTGTCTATACTCAATATCGTGGACGTTCATCTTTATAGGGATAGGTGTGCTTACTGCATTCGTGATCTTCTTCCTATTCGACCTAACCAGCGTTTTTCAAAAAACAAGCGGATTCGAATGTTCGAGGGATTGTCCTAACCGACTATCCAATGGAGATGACAACACCATCAAAATCACCATCAAGAATCTTTACAAAAAGGCTGTCTCCATCCAAATCATCGACGAGATTCCCGTGGAATTCCAGAAGCGTGATTTCCTCATCAAAGCCGACTTAAAAGAGGGCGAGACCAAGGAATTCACCTACTCGCTCGTACCGACCAAGCGCGGCGAATACATATTCCACGACCTGAACATCTTCGTGATGTCCCGCTTCAAGTTGTTGGAAAGAAGGTTTAAATACAACCTCCAATGGACAAGCAAGGTCTACCCTTCCTACACCATTATCCGCAACACACAACTCCTCTCTCCTGAAAACAAGAACAGGGAACTGGGTATAAAAAATGTCCGAAGGATTGGACAGAGCTTAGAGTTCGAAAACATCAAGGAGTATGTCAAAGGCGACGACTACCGCTCCATCAACTGGAAAGCAAGTGCTCGAAAGCACCAACTGATGTGCAACGTCTACAGCGACGAGCAATCGCAACAGATCTACAACATCATAGACAAGGGCAAGGGTATGCAACAAGCCTTCAACGGCATGACGCTGCTCGACTACTCCATCAACGCAGCCGTGGCCCTCTCCTTCGTGGCCCTCTCACACAATGACAACGCAGGACTCATCACATTCGAAAAGAATGTAACCACTCATATCATTGCTGATAAGAAAAGGAGACAAATCAACTTGATTTTAGAGAATCTCTATAAGGAGACCACCAATTTCAAGCACAGCGATTTCTCCACATTGCATGAATATTGCAAAAAGAAGATTACCAAGCGTAGCCTCTTCATCATCTACACAACGTTCGACAGCATGGCCAGTATGGAGCGACAACTCCCTTTCTTGCGTCTGCTTTCCCAAAAACACATCGTGCTCCTTGTCTTCTTCAAAGACAGCGAATTGGAACAATTGTCCGAAAAGAAGTTGACCAAAGAGAGTGACTATTATAGGCAAACCATTGCGGAGAAATTCATCTTCGAGAAAAAGCTTATCATCAACAAGCTAAGGCAAAACGGTATCTACTCCATTCTTTCACGACCTGAAGATTTGAGGACGAACACCATCAACAAATATATAGAGATGAAAGCCCACAGAATCATCTAACCGTGGGCGATTCTCCTCTTTTCTGATGACTACCCCCAGCCTAAAGGCTAGGGCTATTAGTCAATGAAAGCCAATGGACTACCGTGTCAAAAATTCAGATACCGACTTTTCCTATCGGCTCGCACGATAATAGATCGTAGAACAATTTTCAGGGCGGAAAATCTCTTTCGCCAACGCTTGCACATCTGCAGCCGAAACGGCACGATAGAGAGAGATTTCCGTATTCATCAAATCTACATTTCCAAGCAACTCATAATAAGCCAAATTACTTGCCTTATTGAACAAACTGATATCACTACAGAGACGGTTGGACTCATATTTGTTCTTCACCTTCTCCAATTCCGATTCCGAAATCAACTCTGTCGTGAGTTGCTGCAACTCTTCGTTCAACGCCTTTTCCGCCTCTTCAAAAGAGACGCCATTGGACAATTTTCCATTTACGAAGAAAAGACCCTCCTCAATATCGCCCAAAATGCTGGCATCTACAGACATGAACAACTTCTTGTCGCAAACCAGACGCTGATAGAGGCGAGAGGATCGTCCATTCGCCAAAATATCAGAAATTAAGTCAGAGACATGGTACCCCGGCTCCATGCGTCTTGGCGAACGATAGGCCTTATAGATGGCATTCACAGGGACATCGCGCTCCACCTCCATAAAGCGAGGCTCGCACTGTTTCGGCTCATGAGGGATCTGGCGCACCTTCACCTCTCTTCGTGGTATATCCGCATACCACTTCTCCACCAAACGCTTCGTCTCCTCCAATGAGATATTGCCCACAACCGTCAGAATGGCATTATTCGGTGCATAGTGCGAATAGAAGAAATCTTTCTCCATCTGCAAATCAACCTGCTCTATATGAGAAAGTTCCAATCCAATCGTTGGCCAGCGGTATGGATGTTGTTTGAAAACTAAAGAGCGCATCAAATGCCCCACGTCTCCATACGGCTGATTCAAATTCCGCTGTTTGAACTCCTCACAAACGACTTGCTTCTGCACATCCAACGAGTGCTGGCTAAAATCCAAGGCCAACATCCTGTCAGACTCCAACCAAAAAGCAATCTCCACATTTTGGGCAGGAACCACATCATAGTAATTTGTATAATCGCTAACCGTCCATGCATTGTCCTCTCCGCCCGCCTGCTGAATTGGGTCGTCAAAAGAGGGAATATGGGCTGAACCGCCAAACATCAAATGTTCGAAAAGATGAGCCATACCCGTACTCTCAGGAGACTCATCACGAGCACCCACATCATAAAGCGTATTCACCACCACCATCGGTGTAGTCTTATCTTCCAAATGGATTACCCGCAACCCATTCTCCAACACAAAACGATTATAATTAAACATACTATCCCGTTAAATTCCAAGCCCCAACGGAGCTTTTAATTTCCAATCTTTAATTATTAACTATCAACTACTTGCGTCCAATCTGTTTAAAGAAATCCCAAATGACGATTCCCGTCGTCACAGAGACATTCAACGAGTGTTTGGTTCCATACTGGGGCAGTTCAATGCAAGCATCGCTCATATCGACCACCTCCTGAAGGACACCCTTCACCTCGTTACCCATCACAATCGCATATTTTTTGTCCCGTTCCAACTTCAAGTCAGGCAACGAGACACTACCTTCCACCTGCTCCACAGAATAGACATAGTAGCCCTCTTCATGCAAGAGACGAATTGCATCCTGCGTATTCTCGAAATATTTCCAGTCGACGGAGAATTCGGCGCCGAGAGCCGTCTTGTGGATTTCCGCATTGGGCGGAGTCGATGTGATGCCACACAAATAGATGCTCTCCACCAGAAAAGCGTCCGACGTACGGAAAACCGCACCCACATTATGTAAACTCCGCACATTGTCCAAGACAACGACCAACGGCATTTTCTCGACAGACTTAAATTCGTCTGCCGAGATTCTACCTAATTCTTCAACATCTAACTTTCGCATATCTTAATTCAGATAATAAAACGATAATTCCCTCGCTTATCGACCTATCGTATTCTCCACGATGCCGGTCAACGCAGCCATCGGAGCATTCCAATTGATGGCAATCTCATTCGTCGAATAGCTACAAGTCTTGTCCAAATAGCACCGTGCAGGGGCTGAGGAAGGATAATTCTGCTTGCCACAATCGGACACCTGATTTGCATTAGAACCTCCCGCCAAATAACCAGGCATCGGTTCACTACGGTTCCATGCCGTAGTCCTTCTGTCATGGAAATTCTTCGGATAACGAGAGCCGAACCTTGAGACAAAACAATAGTCGGTCGGATTCGTACCCAACAAATAGTTGAACGTAGAGAGCATCGCCTCCTTATACTTATCCGACTTATATACATAATGAGCCAAGCCCAATATGGCACCGTTCGTAGCTATCACGCCATTGCTACCCCACTCAAACTTCTTGATTGGTACTAAGTTAGGGCAATAATGGCACATATTATAAATATTCTCGCACAATCCCTTGAACTTTCGGTCGACCACATCCAAGTTCGTAATCTTGGACAAGCGCTCCTTATGCAAAGCCAAGGAAACCAAGCCCAAAGAATTGACCTCCGCCCAAGTTGGTGTCTCAAACAATTGCATGAAATCGAGCTTCTCAAAATATTTCTTCTCGCCTGTCGTGATGAACAACTCAGCTGCTGCCCAAAAGAACTCGTCCGAGAAAGATCGTCCACGGTCGCCATACTCACCCGTACGGACGCCCTCTGGATTACTATAATGGACATCAGAATTCTTCTCAGCCCAACGCCAAGCCTTAAGAGAGGCTTTCAATGCCCGTTCGGACAAACCTGGGAAAACAGAATCATACTCAGCATATATACGAGATGCCATCGCCATGACAGCCGAGAAATTCAGAGTAGCCGCTGTCGATTTGCCGATCATATAACGATCCAATTTATCTTCGGAAGGCAACATCATCGAACAGAAACGCAAAGAGGACAACTTATGGTAAACACCACCGTCCTCGTCCTGCATATTGAAAAGCCAATCCAGCTCCCACTTCATCTCATTCAAAAGGTCAGGAAGCCCATTTCCGCTCTCCGGAATATTCAAATTCAACGACTTATAATAATTCGGATACATCTCATAAGCCATCGCCAAGGCATGGAAAGAGATACCCGCATTCACCACATACAAATTATAATCACCCGCATCATACCAACCCCGAGGAGCCGAAATAAAAGACTCTATCGGACGCTTCTCCGATGCGGCTGTAGGATGGATGTAAACCGTATCGTCAGGATGGCCCATCGCACGGGAATAGTCATCCCCATTAAATGTCGCATATTCCGACTTGATGTCAGCCGATGCGCGCCACATATAAAAGGCCTTCAACGTCCAGACAGACAAGGATTCGAACACAGCCTTCTCCTTAATCTCAAACGGATGGGACTTCTCGTTTAGGCAATAGACATAATACTTTCCGGGTTTCGTCAACGCAGAAAAATCCGCCACCTGCAAGGTCTCGTTAGACTGCTTCCAATGCTTGCCCTCCGGCAATTCACCACGGAAAACAACGTCACCAGAGACGTGTTCACGAATTTCGAACTCTTCAGCCTCCATATTCGCAAGGATGGCCTGTTTCGTCGAATGGGCATAATACCCCACCTGATTAACACGAATAAAATTTATTTGCGCAAAAAGGGGATGTATTCCCAACAGTAAGGAGAAGAACAGCAAAACGCTTAGCTTCTTTTGGGAGATTTTTAATACCATAAACAACATTTTAAACATTTATACTTATACTTTAATAAAAACAAACCTCAAAGGGAACGAGTCTACTCCATTTCCCCGAAATAATGCAAACCCCACAGCCAGCAAAAAAAGGAACCGGGGAATCCTTACGATTCCCCGTATTTCAGTATTCACCTTGAAATCAAAAGAGCCTACACACAGCCTTGCCACAGAGCAAAGCCACGTGAACAACAACGTTCGATGACAAGATATAGACAACATAATCAATCCAATTTCAAAACTTCCAAGAAAGCCTTCTGCGGAACCTCCACCGTTCCAATCTGCTTCATACGCTTCTTACCGCGCTTCTGCTTCTCCAACAATTTACGTTTACGGGAAATATCACCACCGTAACACTTAGCGGTCACATCCTTTCGTACCGCCTTGATGGTCTCCCTGGAAATAATCTTGGCTCCGATTGCCGCCTGGATAGCAATATCAAACTGTTGACGAGGAATCAACTCCTTCAACTTCTCGCACATACGTTTTCCTAACGTATAGGCATTATCGACGTGCGTCAACGTAGAAAGGGCATCCACCGACTCACCGTTCAAGAGGACATCCAACTTCACCAACTTGGACTCACGCATTCCATTAGGATGATAATCGAACGAAGCATATCCCTTCGAGATACTCTTCAATTTATCGTAGAAGTCGAAGACAATTTCCGCCAAAGGCATATTATAGATGAGTTCCACCCTATTGCCCGAAATATAGTCTTGACGAACCAACTCGCCACGCTTGCCGAGGCACAAAGTCATGATATTACCGATATAGTCGGTACTCGTGATGATGGAAGCCTTGATGTAAGGCTCTTCAATCTTATCGATCAATGTCTGTTCAGGCAAACCCGACGGATTGTGCACATCCAAGACATCGCCCTTCTTCGTATAGACCTTATATTGAACATTCGGCACCGTTGTTATGACATCCATGTCAAACTCACGGTCGAGACGCTCTTGGATGATCTCCATGTGCAACATACCCAAGAAACCGCAACGGAAACCGAAGCCCAAAGCCAACGAAGACTCAGGCTGGAACGTAAGCGACGCATCGTTCAATTGAAGTTTCTCAATGGAGGCACGCAAATTCTCGAAATCTTCCGTCTCTATCGGATAGACACCGGCAAAGACCATCGGCTTCACATCCTCAAAACCAGCTATGGCCGCATCGCAAGGACGATCCACATGCGTAATCGTATCACCCACCTTCACCTCTCGGGAAGTCTTGATACCTGAGATGATATAGCCCACATTTCCTGCCGAGATTTGCGCACGAGGCTCCATATCCAAACGCAAGACACCAATCTCATCCGCCAAATACTCCTTCTCCGTAGCGACGAACTTGACATGGTCGTTCGTATGCATAGTACCGTTCACCACCTTAAAATAGGCGATAATACCACGGAACGGATTGAAGACTGAATCGAAGATCAGACACTGCAACGGAGCCTCAGGGTCGCCAACCGGCGGTTTGATACGCTCGACGATTGCATTCAAGACATTCTCCACGCCTTCACCCGTCTTACCACTCGCACGAAGAATATCTTCCCGCTTACAACCCAAAAGATCCACAATTTGGTCCTCCACCTCCTCAGGCATGGCGCCCGGCAAGTCAATCTTGTTCAAGACTGGGATAATCTCCAAATCATGGTCCAATGCCATATATAGATTTGAAATGGTCTGAGCCTGAATACCTTGAGACGCATCCACGACCAACAAAGCACCTTCACAAGCCGCAATCGAACGAGAAACCTCATACGAGAAATCGACGTGTCCCGGAGTATCAATCAAATTGAGAGCATACTTCTCACCCTTATAGTGATAATCCATCTGGATGGCATGGCTCTTAATCGTGATGCCACGCTCGCGCTCCAACTCCATATCGTCAAGTACTTGCGCCTGTAAATCCTTGCCCGTCACTGTTTTGGTGAACTCCAAAAGACGGTCGGCCAACGTACTCTTGCCGTGGTCAATATGTGCAATAATACAGAAATTGCGTATATTCTTCATCTATCCTTATAATTTTTCTGCGAAGATAATAATTTGCCTTCAAATAGCAATCCTGCCCTACTACGAATCTCGTCAATCAAAGCACTTTCAGAGAGTCTAATTCTAAAATATGCCATAAAAAATCCTACAATTTGTTAAAATAGGCTTTCCGAACGCAAATAATCAATAATTCTAAGCCCAATAAGATTCATATTCAAATATTTATTTGCTATATTTGCGTTATGAAAAAAACATTACAAACTTAATTTAACTATTTACGAATATGAATACTAAAGAAATTGGAGAAAATGCTGGATTAATCTGGAATCTTTTGAACGAGAAAGGTGCGCTTACAATAGCACAAATCAAGAAAGAATTAAAGGACAAAGCTTCTAGCGAAGAGGTTTTCTTGGCTATCGGCTGGTTGTTCCGTGAAGACAAATTGGAGTATGTTGAAAAAGACAAAAAGGCTCTTTTTTCACTAAAATAATTCTCCCTTATGCCAAAAGAGAAGGAAGGTGTGCCTACGCAGGTACACCTTTTTTGTTGCAAAAAAGATTCACACAATAATTGACGCGCAGGCCTTTTTCCAATACAGATTTTGCATTCTCACCTGTTTCCTATTGTCTTTTTCATTTTTATTGCCTACCTTTGTTTTGAATGTGGATATAATAGGGATTTTTAACGAAGGTCAAATCAACAGCATTTACATGTTGTAAGGTTCAGTGCCTTATATCGAGAACAAACGCAGAAAAGATTTATGAACGATATAAAACTCCCCGCAGAATGGGAAAAACAAAGTGGCGTCCAACTGACATGGCCACATGAACTCACCGATTGGAACTACATACTCGACGATGCGATTCACTGCTTCGTAGACATCGCCAAGGAGATCGCCAAAAGGGAGAAGCTCCTCATCGTATGCCCTTCCGAAAAGGAGGTGAAGAGCCAATTGGGTGAAATCGACTATTCCAACATCACATTCAAGGAGATTCCAAGCAACGACACCTGGGCAAGAGACCACGGTGCCATAAGCGTTTTCGTGGACGGGAAGCCAACCCTACTCGACTTCACATTCAACGGTTGGGGCATGAAATTCGCCGCCAACTTGGACAATCTCATCACCCGCCAACTCTATATTGAGGAGGCGTTCCAAGAGAATGTAAAATACAGCAGCCAACTCCAATTCGTATTGGAGGGAGGCAGCATCGAATCAGATGGACAAGGCACACTCCTAACCACGGAGGAATGCCTGCTTTCCAACAACCGGAACGACCATCTCAGCAAAGAAGAGATCGAAGCGTATTTGAAGAAAACCTTCGGACTCAAGCGAATCCTTTGGCTTAAAAACGGCTACTTGGCAGGAGATGACACCGACAGCCACGTCGACACGTTGGCTCGCCTCTGCAACGAGGAGACCATCGCCTACGTAAGCTGCGACAATCCAGAAGACGAGCACTACGAAGCCCTCAAAGCCATGGAGGCCGAACTGAAAGAGTTCAGGAGAATCGACGGAAAGCCTTACAAACTCATCGCCCTTCCGATGGCTCCAACTTGCTACGAAGAGGATGACCGACTTCCGGCGACCTACGCCAACTTCCTCATCCTAAACGATGCCGTATTGATGCCGACCTACGGCTCGCCTCAAAAAGACGGTTTGGCCATAGAGCAGTTAGGGAAAGCCTTCCCCGATAGGGAAATCGTCGGCATAGACTGTCGGACACTCATCCGTCAACACGGTTCGCTTCATTGCGTCACCATGCAATATCCATCAAACATTCTAAAATAGGAAACCATGAAAAAACTTTTATTATTTATCGCTCTCCTTCTTGGATGCATGTTCCAAACACATGCACAAGCTTTGGCACAGCCTGAATACAACGATCCGGACAAGCCGACCACCATCGGCATCATCATCTCCACCAACGACGAGGAGACCATCTGGAACGTAATGCGCTTCGCCAACTACTCCATCGAATGGGGAAACAAAGTCTCCATCTTCCTGCTTGGCAAAGGGGTCGAAATAGAAGGACTCTCCCAAACGAACAAAGACATCAAAGAGCAGGTGGATAAATATTTGGATTTGGACGGAACCATTTACGGTTGCCAAGTCTGCTTCCAATCCAGGAAACAGACCAACAAGATTTGCAAACTAGGCTGTATACAAGATATGTACGACGTGGTGAAAAAGAACAAAGTAGTACTGACGTTCTGACGCCTAGACCCAAAAAGAATATTAAAAAAGTTTTAAAAAACTAAAAAATTCATATATTTGCACATTGTAATCATAAAACCAAAAGATCATGAAACTCAATATAAAATCGATTTTGTTCGGTTGTTTAGCCGTATTTTCCCTATCCGTTATGGGTTCGTGCGATTGTGACGATGATCCAAATCGGGGTAATGATGACGATCATACGCCTCTAGACTCTTTTGTCACTGTAAAATCCAAAATAAAGGAGAAAATCACTCTCCGAAAAGCAGACAACAGCGTCAAATTCAAAGAGAAGTGGAACTACGACACAAGGAGACGCGATACGTTGTATGAACTATACGAAGACAATTACCTAATTGAGCGCAACCTCAATTATAAGTATACGACCAAGGAAGGCAAATACCTCCAGACCTACACGAGAAAATTGTATCTCATGGGTTACCAGACAGCCTATCTGACGGAGAACGTCTCCATAACCTATCAAGATTCGGCCATGACCCAAATCTTGGAGGAGATTCATATAGGCAGGACGGACTCATCCAGAATGACCTACAAATACAACGAGGCAGGTTTGTGCATAAGTATAGACACTTATGAAAACGGAGAACACAAAGTTCATACAGGTAACTACTCCTACAACAACAAGAGAAGTACCTTTGCCGAAAAATACAAGTCATTGAACAACTGGTACTCTAGAGTATACGAAGTCACTTATGAAAACGTATACTACACCTTGGTAAAATGCTACTCCGTATACAAAGGTGAAACTAACGACGAAAAACAATTGTACGAACGCACCCTGTACGAGTACAACTCCATGGGACAAATCACCAAGAAGGAGTACTACAACGGAAAATCGTTGGGCTACGACTACACGGAATACGAATATGAAGGAAACAAGGTGACTTACAAATACCACGACTATGCGGAAAACGAGGATTTCATCATTACCGAGATTCTCCTTTCGGAATAGGCCTTCCCTTCTCAACCCATAAAAAGCATCCCCAAAGGATGCTTTTTTCTTTTTTAAGAGTTCGATCCGACGAAAATGAGTAATTTTGTAAAGATCCGTTTGGATTAGATTTGGAGGTCACGACTCTAGGCAAGCCCAAAACGCCGTAAGAGAAACCTCAGACTTACAAATACGTTCTAAATTAAATTCAAGCGCCCCTAAACAATTGCGAAAAAAGAAAAAAAATGGAATCTTCGGAAAGCACAAAAAATACAATCAAAAAGATATTCGCCGATTACTTGGACAAACACGCCATGCGCAAAACGCCCGAAAGATTCGCCATTCTTGACAAGATTTACTCCATCAAGGGCCACTTCGACGTAGAGACCATCTACAACATGCTGCTCGAAGACAACTACCATGTCAGCAAAGCCACCATCTACAACAACATCGGACTATTGCTCGACTGCAAGCTCGTCACCCGCCACCAATTCGGAGGAAACACGACCCAATACGAAAAATCCTACAACACTGGCATCCACAACCATATCATCTGCACCAAATGCGGCATGGTGAGGGAGTTCACTGACACGAACATCAAAAGAGCCATCCAAAACAAGCACTTGAGAGACTTCACCATCGAAAGCTACACCCTCTATATCTACGGAATTTGCGACAAATGCAAGCAACAAGAAGAGGCAATCATGGCCGAAAAACCAGGCAAAGAAAAGAAATAAGCGTTTTTCACATCAAAAAAACTCCCCATCAAAGCCAATACTCCCCCTTGCGGAAGAAAAGAAAAATCTTGACATTGCTCAAAATATGTTATGCAACATAATATGTAGCAAAACAAATTTTACCCTGACGAATGAAATCAAGTATTAATCAACAGAATAAGAAAAACCCATCATTTCGAGGCAAAAAAGAGTGTGAAAAATGATTATTTTTTGACAAAAAAATATATATTTGCAAAGCGACTTGTAAAAATAGTTTTCAAAAGAAACCTAAAAGAACGATTAAACAGTAATCTAAAAGGCTTCAAAAATGAAAAAATGAAACAAGTCTAATACCGAACACCAAATTAGGGAAAGGAAAGAAACAATTAAAATATACCATTATTAAAACGCAAATTATGTCTGAATTAATTGGTGAAGTCATTCAGGTTATCGGACCTGTCGTTGACGTAAGTTTCCCTGACATTCAAGAGTCTCTTCCGCAGATTCACGATGCGCTGGAGATTGAACGAGAAGGGCAAAGCAAGCTAATCATCGAGTGTCAGCAACACATCGGAGAAAATTCCATCCGTACGATTGCCATGGACTCAACAGATGGCTTGAGAAGAGGAATGAAAGTAGTCTCTTTAGGTCGTGCAATCGCCGTTCCGAAAGGAGAGCAAATCAAAGGTAGAATGTTGAACGTCGTCGGCGAGCCTATCGACGGCATGAAGACATTCGACAAAGCGGAGGTGGCTCCTATCCACCGTCCTGCCCCAAAATTCGACGAATTGGCTACATCAAACGAAATTCTCTTCACAGGTATTAAGGTCATCGACCTCTTGGTTCCTTACCTAAAGGGAGGTAAAATCGGTTTGTTCGGTGGTGCCGGTGTGGGTAAGACCGTGTTGATTATGGAGTTGATCAATAACATTGCGAAGGGATACAACGGATATTCAGTTTTCGCCGGAGTTGGTGAGCGTACTCGTGAGGGTAACGACTTGCTCCGTGAGATGATCGAATCCAACATCGTTCGTTATGGTGACGAATTCAAGGAAGCCATGGAGAAAGGTGATTGGGATTTGAGCAAAATCGACTATAAGGAATTGGAGAAATCACAAGCCACATTGGTGTATGGTCAGATGAATGAGCCACCAGGCGCACGTTCTTCCGTTGCCTTGTCAGGTTTGACCGTTGCCGAGACATTCCGTGACTCGGGTCAAGGAGGTAAGGATATCCTCTTCTTCGTCGACAACATCTTCCGTTTCACCCAAGCAGGTTCCGAAGTATCAGCGTTGTTGGGCCGTATGCCATCCGCTGTAGGATACCAACCTACGTTGGCAACAGAGATGGGACAGATGCAAGAGCGTATCACATCAACAAAGCACGGATCCATCACAGCCGTTGAAGCCGTATACGTGCCTGCGGACGACTTGACAGACCCTGCTCCTGCAACGACATTTACCCACTTGGATGCAACGACCGTATTGAGCCGTAAGATTGCTGAGTTGGGTATCTACCCTGCAGTGGACCCATTGGATTCTACATCACGTATTTTGGATCCGAACGTAATCGGCGAAGCCCACTACAATTGTGCACAGAACGTTAAGCAAATCCTCCAAAAATATAGAGAGTTGCAAGACATCATCGCCATCCTCGGTATGGAGGAGTTGTCCGAAGAGGACAAGTTGGTGGTTGCCCGCGCACGTCGTATCCAAAGATTCTTGTCACAACCTTTCCACGTTGCATCACAGTTCACCGGACTTCAAGGTGTGATGGTTCCTATCGAAGAGACCATCAAGGGATTCAACATGATCATCAATGGAGAAGTCGACGATCTTCCAGAACAAGCGTTCTTGAATGTCGGTACTATCGACGACGCCATCGAGAAAGGAAAGAAATTGCTTTCTCAAGCATCTAAATAATAGGCAATATGAAATTAGAGATCATATCACCGGACAAGTTAGTCTATTCTGGCGAGGTCAACTCTGTGAATATGCCGGGTTCTGCCGGACGATTCACCGTCCTACCCCACCACACAGCGCTAATCTCGTCCCTAAAAGCAGGGGAAATCATTTATCAGAACGAGGAAGGCACCGTCACCTTGAAAATAGACGGCGGATTTGCCGAAGTCAAGAATGATGTGATATCCGTATGCGTCGAAAATGTGATTGAATAAAGATGTTGGTATGAAACCCACGACGAAGGTAATTTGGGCACTGACAATTCTGATGACGGTAGTTTCCACGGGCGCTTATGCATACGTCGCCCACTCTTACGGGAACGATTGTCCGCTACTTAAGGTCATTCCTTTCATGTCAGCCTTCTTTGTCCTTTTCGGAACGTTGACAATCATATCTTTAGACAGTTTGAAGGGCGACGGGCAAAAATACATGAGGGCATTCATGGTCCTCACAGCCATAAAGTTCTTCTCAGCCCTTATCGGCTGCGTACTTTATGTCGTATTCAACCGAGAATTCGCAGTACCCTTCTTAGTCATATTTTTGGTCTATTATGTGATTTATCTAGTATTTGAGGTCTTCACCTCGCAAAAACTTAATAAAGGATTAACAAAATGAGTCAGTCCAAAAACAAAACGATAAGCCTATTCAAAAAGGCCTTCTTCGCGATGCTTTTTCTCTTGGGTGGACTAACCGTCAATGCTCAGGAGAACAGTGAAGCGGCAGATGTCCAAGAGGCGACATCGGAAGTCATATCCGAAGAGCATGCCACCGAAAAGGAAGGTGTGAACTTGAAAGAGATGATTTTCGGGCACACGGGGGACGCATACGATTGGCATATCACGACCATTGGAGAAGAGCCCATTTCCATTCCTTTGCTCTGCATCGTTTATGGACAAAACGGGCTAGATGTCTTCTGCTCCAGCAATCTGGGACATGAAGGGCACCGCACGGAATACAAAGGCTACAAAATAGCCGAGGAAGGCAGCCATGCAGGAAAGATTGTCGAAGTATCAACGGGTGAGCGTCCTTGGGACTTCTCCATCACGAAGAACGTGGCATCTTTGCTTATCAGCTGCTCACTTCTGCTGTACATTTTCCTTTCCATTGCCAAGAAGTACAAAGAGAACCCACGCAGCAAACCGACTGGAAAGCAGGCTTTGTTGGAACCTCTTATCGTAGCTTTGCACGATGACATCATCAAGCCAAGTGTCGGAAAGAACTACAAGAAGTTCTCAGCCTACTTGCTGACAGCGTTCTTCTTCATCTTCCTGAACAACATCCTCGGAATCATTCCGATTTTCCCAGGAGGTGCCAACTTGACAGGTAACATCGCCGTTACGTTGGTGTTGGCTACGCTCACGTTCATCTTGACCAACTTCAGGGGTACGGGAGCCTATTGGAAGGAGATTTTCTGGCCAGAAGTTCCATTGTGGTTGAAATTCCCAATTCCAATCATGCAGTTCATTGAGATCTTAGGTATCTTCATCAAGCCTATCGCCCTCTGCGTCCGTCTATTTGCGAACATGTTCGCTGGACACACCATGGTGCTGATCTTGATTGGATTGATCTTCATCTTCGGACAAATGAGCGTAGCGGCAGGTGGAGCCATCTCCGTGCTTTCCGTCCTCTTGATTACGTTCATGTCTCTATTGGAGTGTTTGGTATGTTTCATCCAAGCCTATGTGTTCACCATGCTTTCAGCCATCTTCATCGGAATGGGACAAGCAGAGCATGAGGGTCACGAATAAAAAAAAGTAAGTAACAATTTATTAAAATAACAATTAAAAAAATTTAAAGACTATGTTGAGTATTTTATTACAAGCTGCAGCAAACGCAGCAACAGCAAAATTAGGAGCAGCAGTAGGTGCAGGTATCGCAGCAATCGGTGCAGGTATTGGTATTGGTAAGATTGGTGGTTCCGCAATGGAAGCAATCGGCCGCCAACCAGAAGCTGCTGGTGACATCCGAAGCAACATGATCGTTGCAGCCGCTTTGGTCGAGGGTGCCGCTTTCTTCGCTATCATCGTTGCCTTCTTGGCATACGTTATGTAATAACCCAGTAAAAAAAATATCATTATGTCATTACTGACACCAGATTTTGGTCTTTTATTCTGGATGCTTCTTTGCTTCCTCCTTGTTGCCACCATTCTTGGAAAGTGGGCATGGCCCGCTATCGTCGGAATGATAGAAGACAGAGGGAATTACATTGAAGAGTCACTCAGGAAAGCTGATGAGGCAAACGCCGCATTGGCCAACCTCAAGGCCGAGAACGAGAAACTTCTCGCTGAAGCCAAGAACGAGCGACTTGAATTGTTGAAAGAAGCTTCAAAATTAAAAGAGAAGATGATTGCCGACGCCAAGACTCAAGCAACTATCGAGGCGAACAAGATCATCGAAAATGCAAAGGAAAGCATCCAACTGGAGAAAGATAATGTCGTAAAGGAGATCCGTTCCCAAGTTGCTGAATTGTCAGTAACCATCGCTGAGAGAATCCTCAGAGAGGAGTTGAAGACCGGAGAGAGCCAGACAGACATGATCAACAAACTTTTGGATGAAGTTAATGTCGCTAAATCGTAACAGCCGATGAATACAGGTAAAATTTCAGCAAGATATGCCAAAGCACTCTATCTTTTCGCAGAAGAGAACGGCAAGGAGAATGCTGTATACGAAGAGATGAAAGTCGTGGCTAAAAGTTTCATGGCTTTGCCGGAACTTCGTGAGGCACTCAAGAACCCCACCGTATCCAAGGAGAAGAGAAAGCAACTGCTTATCACTGCTGCAGGTACCCAAGTGTCCGACGAATACAAAAAATTCGTTGACCTTGTCATCGAGCACAAACGAGAGGAATACTTCCAAGGCATAAGCTTGGTATTCCAAGACTTGTACCGCAAAAAGAAGAACATCATCATCAGTTCTTTGATCACGGCAAGCCCTATCTCCGAAGCCGAAGAGGAGCGGATGAGGGCCGCCATCAAGACCAAAGTATCGGGCACCGTGGAATTCGAAAAATCGGTCGACCCTGAATTGATTGGTGGGTTCATCTTGAACGTGGAGACATATCAATTGGATGCCAGCGTGAAGAGCCAGTTGAGAAACATTCGTAACACGTTTGTTTCCCGCAACTCCGAAATTGCCCAGCAGTAATCAGTATTCTAAAACTAACAAAGAAATTAATTATGGCTATAAAAGCAAGTGAAGTATCCGACGTGCTAAAAATGCAACTTCAAGACTTGGACAGCAAAGTCAAGTTCGAGGAAGTTGGTACCGTGCTGCAAGTAAGCGATGGTGTGGTTCGTATCTACGGATTGCAGAATGCCGAAGCAGGAGAACTTTTAGAGTTCGATAACGGGATGAAAGCCGTTGTGATGAACTTGGAAGAGGATAACGTGGGTGCTGTGTTGCTGGGTCCTACAGACCAAATCAAGGAAGGCGACACGGTTAAGCGCACCAAGAGAATTGCCTCCATCATGACCGGTAAGGGCATGGTAGGTAGAGTTGTAAACACCATCGGTGAACCAATCGATGGTATGGGTCCTATTAAAGGCGAATTGTTGGAGATGCCGTTGGAGCGTAAGGCCCCAGGCGTTATCTACCGTGAGCCTGTAAAACGCCCACTCCAAACGGGATTGAAGGCTATCGATGCCATGATTCCTATTGGTCGTGGACAACGTGAGTTGATTATCGGTGACCGTCAGACAGGTAAGACTGCCATCGCAATCGATACCATCATCAACCAAAAAGATGCTTATCTTGCGGGAGAGCCTGTATATTGTATCTACGTAGCCGTAGGTCAAAAAGGTTCAACCGTCGCTAATATTGTAAATACGCTCAAGGCTCATGGAGCAATGGACTATACGATCATCGTATCTGCCACGGCTTCCGACCCTGCTGCCATGCAATATTTCGCACCTTTCGCAGGTGCTGCCATCGGAGAGTACTTCCGTGACCAAGGTATGCACGCATTGGTAGTATACGATGACTTGTCTAAGCAAGCCGTAGCCTACCGTGAGGTATCCTTGATCTTGAAGCGTCCTTCCGGTCGTGAGGCCTACCCTGGTGATGTGTTCTACTTGCACTCACGTCTTTTGGAGCGTGCCGCAAAAATCATCGGCAACGACAACGTGGCTGCTCAGATGAACGACCTTCCTGCTTCTTTGAGAGGCAAGGTGAAAGGTGGTGGTTCATTGACTGCACTTCCAATCATCGAGACTCAAGCTGGTGACGTGTCAGCCTACATTCCAACGAATGTAATCTCCATCACCGACGGTCAGATCTTCTTGGAGACGAACATGTTCAACGCCGGTATCCGTCCTGCCATCAACGTAGGTATCTCCGTATCCCGTGTGGGTGGTAGTGCTCAGGTGAAGGCCATGAAGCAAATCGCCGGAACATTGAAGACAGACCAAGCTCAATATCGTGAGTTGGAGTCATTCACCAAGTTCGGTGGTGATATGGATGCCGTAACGAAGATGACCATCGACAAGGGTATCCGTAACACGGAATTGTTAAAGCAACCTCAATACACCCCTTACAAGGTGGAGCACCAAATCGCTGTCATCTATTGTGGTACGAACGGTATCTTGAACGTATTGCCAGTTGAAAAGGTTCACGAATTCGAGAAATTGTACATCGAAAGATTGAATCACCTTCACCAAGAGGATGTCTTGGACAGCTTGAAAGTCGGAAAAATCGACGACAACATCAAAGCAATCCTTAAGGAAGAGGCCGAGACTGTCATCAATCAGATCAAAAAAACGTTATAACAAATGGCATCACTAAAAGAAGTTAAAGCAAGAATCGGGTCGGTAAACTCCACCAAGAAGATTACCGGAGCAATGAAGATGGTCTCGTCGGCCAAGCTGAAAAAAGCTCAATATGCCATTGAAAGCATGTCTCCTTACCAAGATAGGCTCAATACAATATTGAACAATTTCTTGGAGACCGAGACGGACTTCCAATCGACATACGCTGATGTACGGCCATTGAAAAAATTGGCGATCGTGGTCTTTTCTTCTAATTCCAGCCTTTGCGGTGCATTCAATTCCAATGTCATCAAAAGGTTGAACGAGGTGATTGCTGAGCATAAAGAACTCGGAATGGAGAACATCTCCGTTTATCCGATCGGTAAAAAAGTGGCGGATGCCGTGGGCAAACTCCCTGTCAAGGTCGAAGGTTCATTCCATCGCTTGGCCGACAAACCCAATTTCAACGAGATGTCTGAGATTACCAACGGCATCATGGAGAAATTCGTCGCCAAGGAATTTGACAAGGTAGTCATCATCTACCACCACTTGAAGAACACCTCCGTCCAAAAATTGATGACGGAAGACTTCTTGCCGATTGCATTTGACAAGAAAGCGGACAAGAAAACAAAAACCTTGTCTTGCGATTACATCGTCGAGCCAAGCAAAGCCGAAGTGTTGCAGACACTCTTGCCTAAGGCACTCAGGACAAAACTTTACGCTTGCCTCCTCGACTCAAACGCTTCCGAGCACGGTGCTCGCGTCGTTGCCATGCAAACCGCAAGCGACAATGCAGACACCTTGATCAATGAGTTGACCATCCTCTACAACAAGACCAGACAGCAAGCTATCACAAGCGAGTTGTTGGATATTGTGGGTGGACAGGTGGCTCTTGCCAAATAAGTAAGGACAACGTTTCGTTCTCATAAGAAAAGGTGGAATCCGAAAGGGTTTCACCTTTTTTGTTTTGCAGAAGGGTTCGCCCCTCCCCTTTGCTGCTATGACTACATTCTGCCGTCCTTCTAAGACTCTGACATTCTCTTGCGCTTCCGACTCCAAAGGGTGGCATAACACAGACACGGGGGTGAACCCGTGGTCAATGCGGATGGAATTCACAGGCTGGAAACCTGTCCTATTAGTAACCGATTGCACCGATAGGTGCTGTCGGCAGATAGTTGAGACGAGGGAAAAGGCTGGAAGCCTTCGTATCATCTGTATTAGGGGTGGCTTCCAGCCACGTTGTCGCCTGACCTAACTCCCGGGCACTGCGTACCCGGTTACTAATAGGGTTGGCTTCCAGCCAAAGACGTACAGGTGTCTAATACTAGAATTCCATCCTCCTCGTTTTCTTTCCATGACATTGAACGGAAAGAACTTTCAACCACACAAGAAAAGTCAAATGAAAATTCCACACATTTCATAGCAGATTTTTTAGAACAAAAAAAGAGTGTATCAAGAAAAAGAATTAAATTTGCAGAGAAATTTCAAAAACTGAGAATAATATGAAGAGAGATTCGGCAATTTTCGACATCATCGAGAAAGAGCGTCAACGCCAACTCAAAGGCATCGAGTTGATCGCATCTGAAAACTTTGTGAGCGAACAAGTCATGCAAGCTATGGGCTCTTGCTTGACAAACAAGTACGCTGAGGGATATCCCGGCAAGCGTTACTACGGAGGATGCGAAGTCGTTGACCTTAGCGAGCAGCTTGCCATCGACCGTTTGAAAAAAATATTCAATGCAGAATGGGCTAACGTACAACCCCACTCCGGCGCACAAGCCAACGCTGCTGTGTTCTTGGCTTGCATGAACCCTGGCGACAAGTTCCTCGGCTTGAACCTCTCACACGGAGGACACCTCTCTCACGGTTCCTTGGTCAACTTCTCCGGTATCGTATTCCAAGCTTTGGCATACAACGTTAAAGAGGAGACTGGACGTGTTGACTACGAGCAATTGGAGAGCGTAGCACGTACAGAGAAGCCAAAATTGATTATCGCTGGTGCTTCCGCTTACTCAAGAGAGTGGGATTACGCACGTATCCGCAAGGTGGCTGACGAAATCGGCGCTATCTTCATGGTGGATATGGCACACCCTGCTGGTTTGATCGCAGCTGGTTTGTTGGACAACCCTGTTAAATATGCACACATCGTTACCACAACTACCCACAAGACTCTTCGTGGACCTCGTGGTGGTGTCATCATGATGGGCAAGGACTTCGACAACCCATGGGGCAAGAAGACTCCTAAGGGCGAAATCAAGAAGATGTCTGCCCTACTCGACTCAGCCGTATTCCCTGGTATCCAAGGTGGACCATTGGAGCATGTCATTGCAGCAAAGGCAGTATCATTCGAGGAGGCTCTTCAACCAGAATACAAAGTATATCAAACCCAAGTTAAGAAGAATGCAGCTGTTATGGCTCAGGCTTTCATGGACAAGGGTTACAAGATCATCTCCAACGGTACAGACAACCACTCCATGTTGGTTGACCTCCGTACTAAATTCCCAGAATTGACGGGTAAGTTGGCAGAGAAGGCATTGGTTGCCGCTGACATCACGACTAACAAGAACATGGTGCCATTCGACAGCCGTTCTCCATTCTTGACTTCTGGTCTCCGTTTCGGTACACCAGCCATCACGACTCGTGGTGCCAAGGAGGAATTGATGGGAGAAATCGTCGAAATGATCGACACCGTACTTTCAGACCCAGAAAACGACAAAGTCATCACTTCTGTTCGTGAGAAGGTCAATTCCATCATGAAGAATTATCCTCTCTTCGCTTGGTAATTTCAAGGAATTGAGAATATATCCTAAACGGTCGTCCTTAGGGGCGGCCGTTTTTCATTTTCCTCGATTGCCGCATCCGACTATGAATGCCCATCCGCAGGCCTAAAACCCAGCCACTACGCCTCTCCTATCGACAAAACGCGCCCCAAAATCGAATATTTATGCACAGAAAAGAATAATCCACCAATTTTCATAAAAAAAGAAAGATTTTTTTAGATAGAATCATTTTTAAGCATTATCTTTGCAAAAAGTTTAGGAGAGACCTATATGAACGAAGACCAAACAAGCAATCCGATTTTCGGAAATACGGGGACATTCACCTAAATAGCAATAAAACACTTTAATAGATTAATTAAGGAGGACAACATCCTCTGATTACCTACTAAAATATGAGATTCAATAATTTCTAAAAACAATCAATATTTTAAAAAATGAAAAAAGGTAAATTTATGCTTGCGGCTTTACTTGGTCTATATGCAAGTACAAGCTTCACAATGGCGGCAGTGACGCCAAAGGAGCCAGCAAAGAATGCTGACGGCTACTACCAAATCAGCGATTATGCTGAGTTGGTATGGTTTAGAGACTACGTAAACGACGGCAACATCAGTGCAAATGCCAAATTGACCAAAGACATCAATGTCCCTAGTGGAGAAAACTGGCATCCTATAGGAGTTGCCTCAGAATCAACTAGTTACGCAGGATACAACGGAACCTTCAATGGCTGTGGACACAAGATAGATGGACTTTGTGCAGAGCCAACTCTTGATGGCGTTGTCGGATTCTTCTACATGATAGAAGAAGGTTCAGGACAAAAACCATTCATAGATAGTTTGCACATAACTAATGCAACATACAAAGAAACTACAGGAAAAGGAAGATTAGGCGGTGGTATTGTCGCAACAATGGATGGTGGACGAATCCTTCATAGTAGTTTTTCAGGAAGCATAAAATTATCAAATGACGCCAGAGTTGGTGGTATTGCAGGAGAAGCTGCAACAGGAACAATTAAATACTGCTACTCAAACGGATCTTTAGATGGAAATAAAAGCGTTGCAGGTATCGTAGGCGACTTGGCAGGAGAAGTAACAAATTGCTACACAAATGCGACACTTTCCTCATCTCTCCAGTCCGCTCCTATTGCCAACAAGACAAACACGAGAGCCGTTATTTCAGATAGCTACTATGCTGTTGCAACAAAGAACGACGCAGGAGCTTCTTCCGATGCCGATTTCAAAAGCGGTAAAATCGCTTACCTTTTGAACAAGGGTGCAGAACCTTTCAAGCAAACTATTGGCACAGACGCTTTCCCTTCTTTCAATGGTGAGACAGTTTACCAATACAAACACTGTACAGGAGAGCCTAGATACACGAACGACAAGGATCAACAAGATCTACACCACATCTTCAGCGATAAATTCGAAGCAAAAGCCCCAACTTGTACAACAAAAGGTAACAACGTATATTGGCTGTGCGAACATGAGCCAGGTGTTTACTACAAAAACCCTAATGATGGACACTATGAAACTTATGCAAACGAGAGTGAAGTATTCATTCCAGCATTAGGTCACCACATGGTAGAGCACAAAGCTGAAGCCGCAAAATGTGAGGAGACTGGTAATAAGTTGTACTACACTTGTGTAAACGAGCCTGGAGTTATCTATGCAAACGCAGAGGCAACGAAAAAAACCACTCTTGAAGAGGTTACAATTCCAGCTACTGGCCACCAACTCGAAGAGCACACTTTGGAGGGAACCATAACATGTACTGATGGTGATGATCCTAATTACACTTACTACACTTGTAAAAACGACCCAACAGAATTCTTCGCTAAAGACAAAAAAACTCGCATTAATAATCCACAACAGGCTATTGACGATGTAACGGGTCACATCTGGGGAGAATGGGAATACAAAAATACAGAAGGTGATGTAGACACATATGTTAGAACTTGTCAACGTAATGGTGCTCACACCGAGAAAACCACCTCACCTCATGCTTGGGGCGAATGGGTAATACTAGAGGACGAGCCTGACCATGAAACTCGTACTCACACTTGCACGTCAGCATGGGGCCATCACTCAGAGACACTTACAAACTATTTCAAAACTGAGGAAGCAACCTACTACTCTCAAATAACAGGAGAGAGAGACACTACATTCCGTGAAAACACAGAATTTAAGCCTGTAGATACCGAGAACGACTTGCTTTTCGTTGGAGAAGAGTCTACAATCTCAGGTAACAACGTTGTCAAGGGTGAGGAATGCGAGAATTTGGTAATCGTAGATAAGGTTGCCTTCTCAACACCAGTAAATTTTGAGGCTAAGAAACTTTCTTACACAAGAAAACTTACCAAATCTGACACAACTTTGGCATTTACATTGCCATACAAAGTTAACACCACAGATTTCAATGGTTACTTATATAAATACTTTGGATACATACAAGAGAAGAATGCAATTAGATTCACATATGTAGAGAATGGAGTTGCAGAAGCAGGTGTTCCTTATCTACTATATAGACCAACACCAGGAAAGAAGAGCGTTGATTTCCACAACACACTTAGCGACGTAGCAATTTTATCAACGACAGTAGCTGGATCAATAGGAAATAACGGCTTCTACTATTTCGGAACATTCAAGAGAACAGAGCAAACAATCGATTCTGACCAAAAGGGTTACCTCATCTATCCAGAAAACAAGATAGGCGCAGTTACTTCTAAAATGATACTTAATCCTTTCAGAGCTGGACTTATTAAATTAGCAGATTCAAATGAGCCTGCTCGACCATCTCTTGGTCTCATCTTCGATGAAGAACTCTCAGGTGTCGCTACCATTGACGCAGAAGGCAACCTCATGACAGGAAACGTAGATGTTTATGACATGACAGGTCGTATAGTTCGCAAGAACGTAGAGTCTACAACATGTCTCCAAGGCTTGAAGCCTGGTGTATATGTTGTCAACGGCGAAAAATTCGTTAAGACTGCAAACGAGAGATAATCAACTGACGAAAAAAAGTCAGAAGAAAAAAGAAGGCGGAGGAATTCTTAGGTTTCTCCGCCTTTGCTTTACACACTAAACAAAGAACTACCTCATGCCGTCTTTCCCCGAAATCATACCAACTTTTTTACATATTAGCACAAAAAAAAACAGAATAGACAGCAGAATCTACTTACGCCCAACATTATAATAGACAAAATGTCAAAGATTAATATGACACCACTTTGAAAGACAGAAGGCAATCACACTAGTAACCAAGTACAAAATGTTCGGCATATAAAGAAGTAAAAACAGAAGTAAGACCCTGTCTCGCCAATTGTTCAGATTTATAGCAGAAATCCCCGACATAATAACCTACTAGAAAATTCATCCCTATAAGGAAAAGACAATCCCTATAAGAACAAACAGTCAAACACAATATGAACAGTCATAAACTATAGATATTTTTTCCAAATAAAAAAGCGAGAACGATAATACATTCTCGCCTTTTTATTAAATTGAAGGATTAACACAACAATCAAAGCTCTCCAACCTCAACTGGATCAACAGGTGTAATTGGAGGCAATATATTAGGAGGTGTCAACAAACTACTGGCCACCATTCCTTCTAATTCCAAAGTAATAACTTCGATAGAAGGGACAATATATACCTCTTGACTCATACCCTAAATATTAATCCTCCCATTCTGGAGCAGGAAGAGGCATATCGTGATTTTGACTAACTGCAATCATTCCCTCTACCTCAAAAGAAACTACCTCAACTGAAGGTACTTCATAAACTTCCTTATTCATATAGCTATATATTTAAAATTAAAAAAACTTCTACCGAAAAACTTGTTGAAATCATTGTGGAATTCTTCCACAAGAATTCGTTGGCGAATTTCGGTATTTTTATTGGAAAAACAAAGGGAAAAGAGGAAAAAAAGCTCAAAGGCCAATAAAATTGGAAGACACTTAAATTTTTCTTCTTGAAATCCATAATCCGCATTTTCCATTGCCTTGCCCCATTGCCATTTCCCATTCCTATGCCCCATCCTAAAGTATGGGGCTATGAATTGTGACGTCTCTCCGAGACGTGTTGGGGGGAAAGACCTTCCCGTCTCGCAAAGACAACACACCATAGCCCCACGCTTATAAAATATGGTGCCATGAATTGTGAATTGAATCAAAATCAACAAACCACCAAAAAAAATCATGTAAAAAACACCTATTTTTTTCACACGACCAACGCAATCTTTTCCACAAAATCCACTCATTTTTAAATATATTCACTATTTTTGCCAAGAAAGATAGTTAGGACACCAAGATTGCGTGGCTATCTTACCAGAATGAATAACCATAGAACAACCATCTGCCATTTGTAAGGTATTATCCAGAGGTCGCACAGAGGAGGTCCACACTTCCCCTACTTTATTCATTCATCCTAACGTGTCGATTTTTACAGACTGAATAACTAATTTTATAGTGACCATGAAAACCAGAACTAAAACAGATTGGAGTAGTTTATTCTCCACACTAAAACAAATCTCAAGGAAAACTCTGATGGGTTCCCTCCTAGCAATGCCCACAATGGGTTTCGCCCAAGGAGAAACGAATCTATATGACGAGTCCTCCAACCAAAAAACTTTTTATGTGGCGCCATCGGGCAACGACAACAACGACGGTAGCTTTGAAGCTCCCTTCAAAACCCTTTTCAAAGCACAAAAAGCTGTTAGATCAGTCAACGGCGACATGACCGGAGATGTGGTGGTCTGTCTTCGAGGCGGCACCTACCAACTAAGCAACACTTTTTCGCTGAACAATTCGGATAGCGGAAAAGAGGGACACTATGTCCGCTACGTGAGCTATCCTGGCGAAACGCCTTTGGTGACGGGTGGCATCCCTATCAACGGCTGGACACTCCACGACGAAAAGAACAACATTTGGGCAGCACCCAACGTAGAAGCCCGTTTCCGCCAACTATATGTAAATGGCAAGAAAGCCATCCGCGCCCGCTACCCGAACCTAAAGGAGAACGGCGACCACAACTTCTTCCGCTTGGCCAAAGTCGACACCCTCGGCAAAGGCTTTGAAGTCTACAGCGACCAAGTAGGAAACTGGCAACAGTTGAACAAGGTGGAAATGCACCTCATGATCGCTTGGGCTGAGTCGATCCTCCGCATAAACAAAATCACCAACAAAGGAAACATCAGCAAAATCGAAGTGCAGGATCCTGAACACACGATGATCTGGCGACGCAAATATCCGATGTTGGGAACCGCTTTCATGAGCAACCCTCCTCGGCAACAATGCTTCTACTTCGAGAATGCCTACGAATTCATCGACCAAGAGGGAGAATGGTATTTGGACGAAGCGGAGAACGTCCTCTACTACAAGGCGCGCGAAGGTGAAGATTTGACGAAGAGTATCGTCGTAGCCCCACGTCTGGAAACTTTGGTTTCCATCCAAGGAGAGAGCACCTCCAACAAGGTGGGCTACCTCTCTTTCGAAGGCATCACATTCGCCCATACCAACTTCACGTTGCCAAGCGAAAAGGGATATATGGACTTGCAGGCAGGTCTCTATCACCTCGACGTGTTGGATGAACACCCCGGATACGCATTGAGCAGCAACAAATTCTTATTGAAACGTCCAGCCTCTGGATTTAGAGTAGAAAACGCCCACCATATCCATGTGGAGAAAAACATATTTGCCCAAATGGCCATGACGGGATTGGACTTTGTCTCCGGCACAAACGACGACAGGATCCAAGGCAACATCTTCACTGACTTGGGTGCGGCAGGCATCATGATCGGTAAATTCTCCCAAGACGAAAACACGGAGATCCACGAAGCCTACAACCCTACGGACAGAGCAGAGATCTGTACGCGTGACACGATAAAGAACAACTACATCCACCATGTCACGACGGAATCCCAAGGTTCGGTCGGCATCGGCGCAGGCTACCCACGTGATATTGTCATCGAGCACAACGAATTGGCCTACATGAACTACTCCGGCATCTCGGTCGGCTTCGGATGGACAACGGCTCCAACTGCCATGAACAACAACCACATCAACTGGAACAAGATTCACCATGTGTCTCAATTGTTGGCCGATTGTGGTCCGATTTACACCCTCTCCAACCAAGGAGAAGGAGGTCAAATCCTATACAACTATATCACCGACATTTCAGCCTCACAATGGGCCGACTATTGGGTTCTTCCTATCTATTTGGACGAAGGTTCAAGTGGCTTTGAAGTCGCCTACAATGTCTACGACAGGGCTCCTGGCGGCAATGCGTCCAACGCAGCCGGTGCCAACTACTGCCACGACAACGACGGGCACTCCCAAAACGTCATCGACAACGCAGGTATAGAAAAGGCTTACCAAGGCATATTCTCCGTGGAAGTCTCCATCTTGCCCGATTTCTCGGAAATCGTACCTCAAGAGGCATTTGTCGAGCATACCATCCCTGGTATCCTTCAACTGGAGAACTATGACCTTGGCGGACAAAGCGTCTCTTTCTACGACAAGGACTTCTTAAACGAAGGGGAATCCTACCGTGAAGACGGTGTGGACATCGTCAGTCTGGGCGGAGAAGGCGCACCCGACGGATATGCCATCGGCTACACCGCCACTGGTGAATGGTTGGAATATACACTCAACGTAAAAGAGAGCAGCAACTACAAGTTCCGTGCAAAAGTATCTTCCGGCTTGGAACATGCAGGATTCCGCCTTTTCATCGACGGAACTGCGGTCTCCGACACCATCGAGATTCCTCAAGGAGAGGATTGGGAGACCTACTGTACCATCGAGGGCGAGACCCAAAAAATGGAGGCCGGAGAACACGTCCTCAGAGTCCTCATCACGGGCAGCTACGGTAACATCGACTGGATTGAATTCGCCTCTCCAAATGGTGATTTCACCTCCGTCACCACCCCAATCGCGGAGAACAGATGCGAACAATTACCAATATACAACATTAGCGGTGTCCTTATCGGCCATGTGAATTTCACAGGAGACTACTCCTCACAAACGATTTCACAACTCTTCGAGAAGGCAAACATCCGCCAAGGCCTCTATTTCATAAAAAAGAGTGACGGCAGAATCATCAAACACATACAAACCAAATAAACCAGAAAGCATGAAACTCAACTTAAAACACTCATTATTGGCTACCCTCTTGGCATCATCACTATGCGAGGGGTATGCCCAAAACGACGAATGGAACGGCAAGCCCACCATCTTCGGCGTAAACGCATTGAAGCCACATGTCACCTCAATGCCTTACAGTTCCGTAAAGGAAGCTATTGTAGGCAACAGACGTGGCTCAGAATGGTACCAAACATTGTCAGGAACATGGAAGTTCTATTGGGTAAGCAAGCCCGAAGAACGTTTGAAATCATTCCAAGAGAACAATTTCGACGTCTCAGGATGGAAAGATATTAGCGTGCCCGGTTCGTGGCAGCTGCAAGGGTACGACTACCCTATCTACACCAACGTAATGTATCCATGGGCCGACGACTGGTGGATCTCCGCACCGGAGGCTCCAACCAGCTACAATCCCGTGGGACACTATAAACGGACCTTCTCCATCCCTGAGAATTGGGACGGCAAACGCATCCGCCTCCACTTTGAGGGCGTCGAATCGGCCTACTACGTCTGGATCAATGGTCAATATGTAGGATATAGCGAAAACTCCTTCACCGACCACGAATTTGACGTGACGGACAAGCTGAAAAAGGGAGAAAACAACATCGCCGTACAAGTATTCCGCTGGTGCGACGGTAGCTGGTTGGAAGATCAAGACTTCATCCGCCTATCGGGTATCTTCCGCGACGTATATTTATATGCAACGCCAAAGGCCCATATACAAGATTTCCAAATCAATCCCACATTGGATGACAACTACATAGATGGAATTTTGAATGCCAGCGTATGGGTGGACAATTTCGGCGATACTGACGTTTCCGGATATAGTTTGGAACTCGGGCTATACGATGCCGACGGGAAAGCCGTATTCGAACCAATTACCAATCCGCTGAACGACATCAAACCCGATGGCGAGGTGAGCACCAATTTCAAAGTTGCGGTCAAGGCTCCTAACCGATGGTCGGCAGAGACGCCGTACCTCTATTCGGTCGTGATGACCCTAAAAGACAAAAACGGCGAGGCCATACAGTTCGAGAGCAACAAAGTGGGATTCCGCAAGGTGGAATTGAAGAAAGGATCCGACGGCATCACCCGCTTCCTCATCAACGGGCAACCAGTTAAATTCAGAGGTGTGGACCGCCACGAGATAGACCCTGACCATGGCCGCGTCATCTCCTACGAACGGATGGTAGAGGATGTGAAATTGATGAAACGATTCAACATCAACGCCCTGCGTATGTCCCACTACCCGAACGACCCACGCATGTACGATGTATGTGACCAATATGGTATCTATGTCATCGACGAAGCCAACGTGGAGTCTCATGGCGCCAACGACAAATTGCCTAAAAACAGCGACGATTGGCGAAGTGCCTGCGTAGAACGAATGAACTCCATGGTGCAACGCGACAAGAACCATGCCTGCATATGCCTTTGGTCTTTGGGTAACGAGGCTGGAAACGGAAACGTCTTCCGCTCCGAGTTGGACCAAGCCCACTACGCCGACCCTACCCGCCCCGTCCACTACGAAGGAGACTGGGACAATGCTGACGTGAACAGTTGGATGTACTTCGGTCCAGGAGCCGTCTACACCTACGACAACAATAACAAACCAATCATGCTCTGCGAATACGAGCATGCGATGGGCAACAGCGTCGGCGACCTTCAAGAATACATGGATGCCTTCTACGCCAACCCACGTTCGTTCGGAGGATTCATCTGGGACTTCATCGACCAAGGTCTACGCCGCGGAAATAGCAACTACTTCAACTTCGGTGGTCTATTCGGCGACGAGAGACGAAACGACGACAACTTCTGCGCCAACGGACTCGTCTTCCCCGACAGGACCATCCAACCCGAAATTTGGGAGGTGAAATACCAATATCGGAACATTCTCGTCAAGGATGTCAACGTGTCCAAAGGAGTCGTTTCCATCGAGAGCCGTTTCAACTTTGTCAACATCGCAGACGTGGCCGAGGGCTATTGGATTATCCGTGAGGACGGCAAGAGAATCGAGTCGGGCAAAATCGACGCCTCCGCACTCGACATCGCCCCATTGGGCAAAAAAGAGGTGACGCTCGACTTGCCGAAAATCGAAACCAAGGCAGGCTCCATCTATCATTTGGAGTTTGATTTCCGATTGAAAGAAAATACGCTATGGGCCAACGCAGGCTTCAGCATTGCTGGCGACCAGTTCAAGATGAACTTGGGCGAAGCGAAAACGCCACGCATCGCCATCAGTTCCTTGGAGAGCCAAACGGTAAAGAAAGGCTTCAACGAAGTCACGATCGAAGGCAAAGACTTCTCCGTCACCATCGATCAGACCTCAGGAGCCATCAAGCAATATCTATTCGATGGAGAGACACTGATCAAGGACGGTCCCGTTCCTAACTTCTGGCGCGCACCTATAGACAACGACAAAGGTAACGGTATGGAAAGCCGTTGCGGTGCTTGGAGACACGCAGGAGCCAAACGATCCATCAAAAATTGTGAAATCAAGGAGATTTCGGAGAAAGAGACCCAAGTCTATTTCCAAATCGACTTTCCTGACGCAGGCTCAACAAGAATGGCTTTGACCTACACCATCTACGGTAGCGGTGACGTTTTGGTAGACTACACGCTCTATCCCGATGGAAGTCTCTCGGAAATTCCTAACATAGGAACCCTCATCACCATGCCAAGCGGATTCGAGAAAGTACGCTGGTTTGGCCGTGGCCCACACGAGAACTACCTCGGACGAAACAGAAGCAGTTTCATGGGAGTATATGCAACGATGGCCGATTCCATGACCATTCCTTACATGGAGATCGGAGAGACAGGACAGCGTACCGGTGTGAAGTGGGCAGCCCTCACCAATGAAGAGGGACGAGGACTCCTCGTCGTTGGTTCTCCTTATATGGAGTTCAGCGCACAACACTACACGCCTGAGCAACTCACAGACGTGAAATTACCATGGGACTTGAAACGTGACGATGATATCACGCTCCGTGTCGATCTCCATCAGATGGGATTGGGCGGTGTCAACAGCTGGGGCGCAAAGCCAATGGACGAGTATATGCTCTTCCCAAAGAACACCTATTCGCACAAGTTCAGACTCTCCCCTATCCATGAGCAACTGAATGACCCTACACGCTTGGCCAACCTCGGATTCAGCAATTTGGACATAGACGATGAGCCAGTAGCTTACCCAACAGACATCTACTCAGGCGATGCCGAGCATGACATCACCAGAGTCAAAGAGTTGAAATTGAGCAACACGGCTGCACCTTGCTCCTACTCCGTTTACGACATGGTAGGCAGATACGTAGGTCAAATCGAGACGAGATACACCGACAATCTCCAAATCATGACAGAGCAAGCAGTATCCAGCAATGGTGTCTACTTGGTCCGTTCAAACAATAGCGGAGAGAGCTACAGAGTAGTGGTCACGAAATAAGAAGATCGTTCGTGCTCTTTAGAATTCGACAAAAGAATAGAGCAGACAAAGGGAATGATGTGATTTCTGTAGCAATTAAAAGGGAACCCTCTCAGAACAGGGGGTTCCCTTTTGCATAATAGATGATTTTCCATTTATGAGAGACATAAAATCTATGCCTCTAATGCCTTTATAATAATCCGCTCATGGTCAAAAGCCAATTTCAAATTAGGCAACTGATCCACATCGTACCATTTACACATGATAACATCGCTATTCGCCAATGGTTTGGCCTCCTCACGCAATACCACCTTGTAGGCCACAGAGACAATCCAGCCTCGCGGATCCCTATTTTTTCCACTTGAAACCTTAACCAACTGCAGATCGTCCGTCGCCACAGAGATACCCGTCTCCTCCTGCAACTCACGAACGGCGCACTGCTCTATCGTGTCATCCTCCGGCGTATAGAAACCGCCAGGCAGAGCCAAACAGTTGGCAAATGGATGATTGCCCCTCGTCACCAACAAGATTCGACGCCTATCCTTTGAGAGCACCACCATATCGGCCGCCACAGACGGAGCGTCGTATTGCTTCCGGTCGTATTGACCCAAATAAATGGACTCCCCTTTAGAAGGATTGAGAATCCGATTTGCCATCTCAAACATCTCCTCTTTAGAGCGTTGGCTATAGAAAAGAGGGATAATGCCATAGATGTGGTGCGCTCCATATTCCGTCAAAATGAAGGTATCCTCATCTTGAAAATGCATCAACTCATTCTGCTCCAAATAAGTGATCTCCTCGACAAAGACACGCCTGAAATCCTCGTTGAAACGGTTTTGATAAGCCTTCATGGAGATGAAACCGAAATAGAACATGACAGACAAAGCCTTAGCCCGCACCTCTGCAGTTGGCATATCGGCTATATCATTGATAGGCAACTCATTCCTATCAATAGCCGCAAAATAACGGTCCATTTTGTGGTTGTCGCAGCCTAAATTATACGCCAAATAATTGCCAACAAAAGACTGGGCACCCAAACCCATCCCAATATAAGAGGTTGCATTCACCACACGCGTCGTCAAATAATCAGAGGTACCAAGGTCGCCAGCCACCCGACTGAAAGTGTTCTTGCCCACATTCGCCACATAGCCTGCCTCCTTCAACAAACGGTAAGCAATGTCATACTGACGATTCGCCTTAAAGAGGCTTACACCCTGAGACTCCTTCTCCAACTTCGTTCCTTTATAGCGGTTACGATAGAGCGTGACATATTCAGGATTCATGGCTATCGTATATTTTACCGTATTGGCGAAATCCTCATCCGTCTGGTTCAAGAAACCATACATCAGGTCAATGTTCAAGCGAGTAAAACCTGCGTCACGAATGCTCTTGACCGCCCGTTCATAGAGGGTTGCGCTCCCCTCTCGCCCCAAAGACTCCAACAATTTCTCAGAAACCGTTTGGAAACCCATAGAGATTCTATCGTAACCCAATTCCTTCACATAACGGATCTTATCAGGCTCATTGGCGGCAATGACAGGAGTGGTCTCAATACTCCACGTAACCCCTTCCTTGAAGTTGAAACTCTTGATCTTATCCGTAATCCGTTTCAAATTCTCCTTACTCAAGAAGAGTGGCGTACCACCGCCCAAATCATAGCCGACCACAGGAATATTCCCCATAAGTTGCTTATACATATCCATTTCGCGAAGCAGATAATCCGTATAGCGATCTTGGCTCACCTCATTAGGATCGTTCATCACAACATACTCACAGAACTTGCAACGTGTCTTGCAGTAAGGAATATGCACATAGAGATTCATCTCCTTCTGATTCGCAATATTTTGGGCAACGACCTCACGAATTTTCTCCACATCATGCAGTTCATATTCAGCCAAAGAGTTGACACGAAGCGGATAAGCCGTATTGGTGTAGTGATGGAACTTGATTCCCATATCGAACAACTCTTCACACGTATATTTTATATCTTCTCTCCTCATATCGTTTATGTTTTAGTTAAGTATTGTGTATTATTTACACCACAAATATATGTAAGAAATACACAATAAACAAATATATTGCGTAAAAAATACACAATAAAATAATAAGACGCTAATTTTCAGCAAAATAACAAACACAGAAACGATTCACGACAAAAAAATGGATTGAGAGATTGTCTAAATAGTAGATAATGGAGAGAATGGGACTCGCGTAGATATAAAGAATCACACATAAAAATCTGCATATTTCGCAAGCAGGAAGATAATTAGGAGATTCATTTCACAACGGACTGAAAGTCCAACTTGTACATAGCTTAGGGCAACGCCCTGAGGCACGCACAGACGAACATGCGCCCCAACGGGGCAAAAGAATACAATAACAATTTTCTTCTTTCACATCTGAACATACCTTCTTTTGCCCTTTTAGGGCGTATTAACATGCATCATTCCCCTAGGGCGTTGCCCTAGGCTATGGAGGATATGCCTTTCAGGCAACACACCAAAGATTGGTTAGCCAAACTATCGGATGTAAAATGCCAAATTAAAATATCAAAACAAAAAAGGCTACCCAACGGATAGCCTTTTTGAATCTTATTGATTTACATATCGTATGATTGTCTGTTGACGATCAGGACCTACCGAAACAATCTTGATTGGCACTTCCAAATAGTCTTCCAAGAAATCCAAATAGTCATTGAACTTTTCAGGGAACTCAGACTCGCTCTTCATCTTCGTCATGTTCGTCTTCCATCCTGGCAACTCCTTATAGATAGGCTCCACACCTTCTGTAATATCGAATGGGAACTCGTCCGTCTCCTCGCCATTCACCTTATAAGCAACACAGGCCTTGATTGTATCGAAGTCATCCAAGACATCGCTCTTCATCATGATCAGTTGGGAAACACCGTTTATCATCACGGCATACTTCAAAGCAACCAAATCAACCCATCCACAACGACGAGGACGACCCGTTACTGAACCAAACTCGTGGCCAAGGTTACGAAGACGATCACCAAACTCATCGTTCAACTCCGTTGGGAACGGTCCGCTACCCACACGCGTACAATAAGCTTTGAATATACCATATACCTCACCAATGTTACGAGGAGCGACACCCAAGCCTGTGCAAGCACCAGCACAAATCGTATTGGAAGAAGTCACAAATGGATAAGAACCAAAGTCGATATCCAACATAGTACCTTGTGCACCCTCAGCCAAAACGCTCTTGCCGTTAGACAAATAGTCATTTACGACAAATTCGCTGTCGATGAATTGGAACTGCTTCAGTTTCTCAACACCAGCGAACCAATCCTTTTCGATAGCCTCCAAGTCGTACTGCATATTGTAATGGCTCAAAATCTCCTTATGGCGCTCGATGGCTGCCTTATATTTCTTTTCGAAACCGCAGAGGATGTCACCCACCCTCAAACCATTACGACTGATTTTATCTGTATAAGTAGGGCCAATACCCTTTCCTGTCGTTCCGATCTTTGAACTTCCCTTAGCCGATTCGTATGCTGCGTCGAGCAAACGATGGGTAGGCAAAATCAAATGAGCCTTCTTCGATATAAACAATCTTTCCGTAAGATTATGACCGGAAGCCTCCAATGCCTCTACCTCCTGCTTGAACAAAGCGGGATCAAGAACGACACCATTACCAATCACATTGATTTTACCACCTTGGAAGATTCCTGAAGGAATTGAACGCAAAACATACTTTTGACCTTCAAACTCCAACGTATGTCCTGCATTGGGACCGCCTTGGAAACGAGTGACCATATCATAATTGGGAGTAAGGACATCTACTACCTTACCTTTACCTTCGTCACCCCATTGCAATCCTAATAAAACATCTACTTTCATTACTTGTATTTAAATTGCATTAATACTCAATCCAAATTGGAACGTTCGGGAAGACCCAAAATTTCCGATTTGTAAAGGTAATAACATTTTTTCTTATTACTCACATGGCACGTTCTAAAAATTCACAGTTTTGAGAAACACGCCTAATTCTGTGCCTTTTAGTTACGCTTTTCGCTACGATTCATGACGGATTCGTAATAATCCTTCACGTCATCCCACCTATAATAAGGATAAAGGTCCGACGACAACGGAATACCCACTTCCCTCTCATTCAAAAGGAACTTGACCAAAATCGGTTCATCCCCCTTGGACTTATAAAAGACCATCTGAAGGTTGGAAGCCATCGGTATGATTTTAAAGTCACACCATTTCTTGTGGAGCTCATTCAAGTCGTATTCCTCGACGAAGCAGTTGTCTATCCGCATCAAAGCGAGCAACCCCATCAGAGGAATGTCATGTCCGAAACGCAACGAAACCTGCGGAGTCCCCATCCTTATCGCCACCTGCGCCTCGTTAATAATATTTATCAACAAAGGAATCTGCTCATAAGGCGTCTCCTTTCCGTTGATGGGCGAAGGACCCGCAAAAGCATACCACCAAGCATTCTGAACCAGCCAATTGTCATACAACTCCTCTTTCGTGAACAAATCCGTCAAAGTAATATCCAAATGTTCAAGACCCTGAAGGCTGCAAGAAATGTCATAAAGTTTACGCATAAAAGCAACCTTGTCAATATGCTTAGAGACATACTCCGGATTGGAGAAGATCGAAGAGACCAACCTATCAGGATGGATATGTTCATAATGGAACTGACCAAACTTTTTGTTCCACTCGGGATCCCTCATGCGATCATCGCGCGCTTTGGCATCTTCATTGGAAAGATAGAGTTCATTGACATGACTAGAACTCATGGAGACGGACAACTTCGGATTCAACTCCTTCAGGCGAATCAAGAAAGAAGACATGCTCAGCACACAACGAGCCCTCGTGGTGGAACGAGCATCCACATAAGAATCCTTAGTGAAAAGTGACGGATACTGATGATACATTCTATCTGCGATTCCCGCATGCTGCTTCATGCCCAACGTCGTCAAATCGCTCGCCTTATTTTCTATATCCTGCCACATAGTCCAAAAACGAGACTTGACATCTTCGCCCAACTGCGTAAGCGAATTTGCCTTGGAAGCAGAATCCAACAAATCGTACATTTTCTTGAAATCGATGTCGCTGATATAATATCTCGAACCATGACGCCCATAATGGCTAATATAGAAAGGCTTATATCCTTTAGGGGAACGCGTAGGAGCATCCTGGCCCGGAGAATAGACACAATAATTACTGCCTGCCTTATTCAAATCAGCCATGATTTCTTCCTTCGTAGTTTGTGCATCGAGGATGAACAAAGGAGAAAGGAAAGCGTACAATATCAAAAAAAACTTTCTCATTATCATCATTTTACCATTACGCAAACACCATAATGCAGAAAACCACTTATTGGATACAAAGGTAAACATTTTCAAATATTAAACAAAACAAGAGAGAAAAAAAACTCCCTTGAGAATTTTCCAAGGGAGTTTCATATTCATCGACTATCCACCGAAATTGTCGAAACGGATCATATCGTCTTCCACGCCTAAGCTGTGGAGCAAATCGATAACCGTCTGCGCCATCATCGGAGGTCCGCACAAATAGTACTCAATATCTTCTGGAGACTCATGCTGCTTTAGATAGGTATCGCCCATCACTGGAGCAACGAATCCCGCCGTATATTTGATTCCCAAAGAATCAGCCTTAGGATCTGGACGGTCCAAAGCCAAATGGAAATGGAAATTAGAGAACTCCTTCTCCAAGGCAAGGAAATCTTCCAAGATGAAGACCTCGTCTATAGCACGCGCACCATAGAAATAGTGCATCTCACGATCGGTCGTATGCAACGTCTTCAACATGTGCATGATTTGAGCACGAAGAGGAGCCATACCGGCACCACCACCGACCCAGATCATCTCACGCTTAGAATCGAACTCTGGATGGAATTCTCCATAAGGACCTGACATGATAACCTTGTCGCCTGGCTTCAAGCTAAAGATGTATGTTGAAGCGATACCACACGGAACGTCTTGGAACTGACTCTCTCCTGGTTTTAGTGGAGGAGCAGGAATCGGCTGTTTCGTCTTAGGGTCAATCTTAGGCTTACCCGTCTTAGGGTCAATCACAAATTTTGACTTGAACGGAGGAGTTGCAATACGAACCGTCAACGTGATGATATCACCCTCATCCGGATAGTTGGCCATAGAATAAGCTCTGATAGTAGGCTCCGTATTCTTCTGATGCAAGCCGAACATTCCGTACCTTGACCATGTAGGGACATACAAATCACCAATCAAAGAACGATCAAAATCATCGTATTTGATATCATATGCAGGAATCTTGATTTGTGCATAAGAACCTGGGATAAAGTCCATGTGCTCACCCTTTGGAAGAGCCACCTTGAACTCCTTGATGAAGGAAGCCACGTTCCTATTGGAGATTACCTCACACTCCCACTCTTTTACACCCAAGACAGACTCCGAAACCTTCAGAGCCATATCGTTCTTCACCTTCACTTGGCAACCCAAACGCCAATGATCCTTTTGCTCCTTACGAGAGAAGAATCCCTTCTCCGAAGGAAGGATCTCGCCACCTCCGTCGATGACTTGACACTTGCATTGACCACAAGCTCCCTTACCTCCACAAGCCGATGGCAAGTAGACACCCTTCTCCGAAAGGGTACTAAGCAAAGAAGAGCCCGAATCGACCTCAAGCGGAGCCTCGCCGTTCAATGTGATCTTCACCTTACCTGACGGCACTAAATAATTTTTGGCTACCAACAAAATGATAACGAGAAGGAGGATAACCGCAAGGAACACCCCGATGCTCGCCAATACTAAATTCATATTATCCATTGTAGTCCTTTCCTTTTAAATCTTCAAACCTGAGAAACACATAAACGCCATTGCCATAAGTCCTACCGTGATGAATGTGATACCCAAGCCCCTCAATGGAGCAGGCACATTCGAGTAAACCAACTTCTCACGGATAGCCGCCAAACCGACGATGGACAACAACCATCCGATACCAGAACCCAAAGCGTAAGCAATCGCATCAGCTATACCACCGATGTATTGTGTGCTTGAAGGATCCATCGTAATGCGCTGTTGCATGAACAAAGAGGCACCCATGATGGCACAGTTCACAGCAATCAACGGCAAGAATATACCCAATGATGCATAAAGACTAGGAGAGAAACGCTCCACAATCATCTCCACCAATTGAACGATACCCGCAATGACGGCAATGAAAAGGATGAAACTCAAGAAACTCAAGTCTACTCCTTCCACCAAACAATCTGGACCCAAGACCTTTGTCTGCAACAAATAGTTGACAGGCAACGTAATCAAAAGCACAAACGTAACCGCAACGCCCAAACCGAACGCCGTCTTCACATTCTTTGATACTGCCAAATAAGAACACATACCAAGGAAAAATGCGAAAATCATATTATCCACAAAAATAGAGCGGATCAATAAACTAAAAAAATGTCCCCATTCCATATTCTATTCGATTTTTATTGGTATGTAATTATTTTTCTTGCAAATCCTTATTGCGCGCACGTTGGAACCAAATGATGCAGGCAACGAGGATCAACGCCATCGGAGCCAACAACATCAAACCGTTGTTCACATAACCATAGTCATAAACACAACT
>JAFZKQ010000012.1 GCA_017553575.1 Paludibacteraceae bacterium | reverse complement strand
GTGTTGATATAGCCCATAATGGAGAGCATACACTTGGCACCGGCAGGATTTCCATCGACGAAAAGCAAATCGAACAACTCGGTAAACCGATGGTGGATCTCCCTAGCCGACTGATAATCGCCTTGCAAAGCCAAACGAACCATCTTACCGAACTCCTTAGGGAATGCATTTCCGATAACAGAGATAACACCCACAGCACCCATCGTGATAAGAGGGTAAGTGATACCATCATCACCCGAGATCACCATAAAATCTTTCGGCTTGTTTTTGATGATGTCGTTCATTTGGACGATATTGCCTGAAGCCTCCTTGATGGCCACAATGTTCTCATACTTACGAGCCAAACGGAGCGTCGTCTCGGCTGTCATGTTCACACCCGTACGTCCTGGCACATTATAAAGGATAACAGGCACCTTAGACGCCTCTGCAATTGCACTATAATGTTGGAAAATACCCTCTTGAGAAGGTTTGTTATAATAAGGAACTACAGAAAGGATAGCATCGATGCCCTCCATCTTGTCCTTCTTCAACGTTTCGACAACGCCTCTAGTATTATTACCGCCTACTCCCAAAACGATAGGAACACGGCCATTCACCTTGGATAAAACGAACTCGCGCACCTCCGCCTTCTCCGATTCCGACAAAGTCGGGGTTTCTGCCGTCGTACCCAATGTAACTATATAGTCAGCCCCGTTCTGAATCTGATAATCCAACAAGCGGCCGAGAGCTTCAAAATCCACGCTCTCGTCTTCTTTGAATGGGGTCACTAATGCGATGCCCAATCCCTTAAATTTAGTTTGCGTCATTGTATAGTCTCCTTCTCTTTTCGAAGATATATAATCATCGGTATAGCCCTAATTGAAGAAAACGTAACGCTTGCATTCCACAACCTTCGGAACCACCCGTAATACAACACACAAAATTACATCTTTTTTATAACTTTGTTTGTATCGTCGTAAGATAAAATAATATTTGCTTTAATAAATCCTCCTCCTTTTTGCCCGACATGCGGCTAACCTCCAAGTCATACAAGCCCTCATAGCCCTCTTTGACATATCCGCATCGGCAATTCGAACGGGAAATACCCAACATATATTTCAAAGGAATCACCTCCTGCATTGTCAAGTCGATGAGGATATCGAACGTATCGGACAAGTAACGCTCCTCAATAGAAGGAACTGGCTTTCCCAAAAAATTGATGTCTTTCGGTTTTATATGATGGATATTGATAGTCTCACGCTCGGCAAAGTCGTTCTGGGTCGTATAACCCCACGCCTGCACGATATTCAAGCTCCCTATTTCATGAATAAGCTGCATCAATTTGTCGTTGCGCACACGGTCGGCCTCATATAGCAACACAACACTCTTTGCGTCTCGAAGGTTGATAAACTGCTTCTTCCTGCATTTCCGCAATACAGGAGCCTTGACGCAACGGTCTATATAAAATTTTTGTAACCAATGAAACATCTTATCCCTTTTTTCATCCAGCAGACGAAACGCCTCCAGATTCACATTATCACTTTCAATTCATAAGAAACGACTGAGGAGTACCACAAAGCAAGAACTCCCGTCCTTCCTGCTCTAAAATGAGCAAATATAACCAAATAATCGGAAAAAAGCAACGAGGAAAACGCAGAGTATGAAATATGGATCAAATATGAATCATGCGTCAAGAATTATGAATTGCAAAGCGGAGAAATCTTGGTGCGAATATTTTCTATTGAGAGGCGAGCTGATCATGAATAGCAAGTAGGCCATCCAATCCGAGTATCCTGCTAAGCGAACCGAACCCAAGAGATGCCAACCCTGCCCTTCCGCGCAACTTCTTCTTTGATGGCGCCATAAACAAAAAAAAGGAACCTCGACCGAGATTCCTTAGATTTAGTAGCGCCTACGGGAATCGAACCCGTGTTCCATGCGTGAGAGGCATGTGTCCTAGCCGCTAGACGAAAGCGCCAAACTGCTACTAATAAATTTGAAAATCAATGGTAGCGCCTACGGGAATCGAACCCGTGTTCCATGCGTGAGAGGCATGTGTCCTAGCCGCTAGACGAAAGCGCCATTTCATTTCCGCAACAAAGTTTCCCTTTTTGCGATGCAAAGGTAGGAACTTTTTCCCGACCGACAAAACAATTCCGCACTTTTTTCACATATATTTTTTCCGTGATATCAACGCAGGGCAACCGCTACGCAGAAGAGTCTGATTTTCAGCCGTTCCATAAAATCCCTTTAATCATACAAAAAGGGAAAGGAATCGGAATCATCCCCAAAAATCCGCATCGACCATAACAATTAACAACGCTGGCCTTGTCCCAGACACCACCCGACAGCGCCTGCCAGCGACCGCTATTTCCATTTGTGCCGCACGCCGTTTCCGTGCCGTACAACCGTAGAGACAAGGCATGCCTTGTCTCTACCGCCGTTCCGCCGCGGCGGGCGCAGTCCCATGGGCGTAACCAACGCCGTGCGGCGGCGCGCAACAAAAAAAGGGACGCAGTCCTTTCGGATTGCGTCCCTGTAAGATGGCGGCCACCTACTCTCCCGGTCTCCCAGTACCATCGGCGCAGGCGGGCTTAACTTCTCTGTTCGGAATGGGAAGAGGTGGATC
>JAFZKQ010000104.1 GCA_017553575.1 Paludibacteraceae bacterium | reverse complement strand
ATTCGTGGTTCAACGACGTGAGGTGACCCAATCAAAACCGGGTGAGTGGAAGGAGTTGGCGAAGGTCGTCGCTTCTTCTTACGACGATTTCCTGAAAATCATGGATGATGACGATTCGGATACAGGACTGATTGGCTTTGCTCTCTATCAAAAGGAGATAAAGGAGAAAACCAAGAAATATCTGGAGGAGGGGATGGAAATGCCCGATTCCATGAATATCGACTCTTACGATTCGCCGGAGGCTCAAGAGTTCGTCTATAAGTTCGGTCTCGCTTCTTGTGAGTTCGATTGGAAGCTCTCCCAAATGGCAGCCTTGTGTTACAAGGACGAAAACGTAGATCGAACAGCTGTCTATGATTATCGTGTTCTCTTTTCTGACGGAAAAGATGCGGAGAAATCGAAAGTGCTAAGGGTGGATATGTCCCAACTCTCGGTTTTGCCTGAGCCAACCGTTTTTGAGGGTTATGAGGATAACAAGAGGGCTTACTTCTCTTGGGACATCACTCAATTGGAACAGTCCTATTCGGGCTATCAGGTGGAGCGGAGTTCGGATGGTGTCGTTTTCGAGAAGGTAAACGCCAAGCCGATTATCCACATGTATGCGGACGACCGCTTCGAACATACGTGTACCTATACGAGTGAGTTGCCTCAATGTGACAAGGATTACTATTACCGCATGTGTGGTGTGAGCAACTTCGGTGTGTTGGGCCCTTACTCAAAAGTGGTCAAACTGAGATGTGTCACAGAGTATATGGTGAATATCCAGATTGATACGGTGGTGATGAATGACAAGAACGAGGCGGAACTCCAATGGCATGTGGAGAATCCTTACGATCAGGAGATCCGTGGCTTGTTTGTCCAACGGGTCGAGAAGATGAAATTGGATTCCTTGACGAAAAAGGTCAATTTCACGACGTTGACCGAGAAACCACTCGCTTCGGGGGTAAGAACCTATAAGGACTTGAACACGAAGCCGACGAACTACTATCGGATTTTGGCCTTTGGTGCGGATACGTCGCAAATAGCGGTCTCTAATGTCTATTTCTCCCACCAGATAGATAGTGTGCCTCCTGCCGCTCCGACAGGTTTGAAGGGAACAATAGACTCTTTGGGTGTCGTCTCTTTGACGTGGACACCTAATAGCGAGTCGGACATTATGGGTTACCGTGTCTTCTTTGCAAACCGAAAGGATGTCGAATTTGTCGGTTGCTCGGATACCTTCCTGCTCTCGCCGTTCTATACGGATACCTTGTTCTTAGGCTCGTTGACCAATGAGATTTATTATAAGGTGATGGCGTTGGACCACAATTTCAACCAGTCAGCTCTATCCGAACCTGTCCGTTTGGTGAAGCCCGACACGATTGCTCCGACGAAGGCCGTCTTCCTCGACATCAGGCAAGACACGGCTGGGGCTGTGGTGGTTAAATGGGCAAACAGTGCTAGTGTGGATTTGGATCGGGTCGAATTTTACAGACGCTTTTCGGATGATGGACCTTGGAAGAAATTGGCGGAATGGAACCGAACTTCTTTGGTTGAAACCTATACGGATACTTTCCCTTTCCGAGGAGAGCGCATCTCCTATAAATTGGTCAACTACGATGAGACGGGAAATTATAGTGTGACGGAGGGCATCCCGTACAAGACGAAGAATGTAATGCAGGCCTGTCTTAAAAACCTTCAGTATGATGTTGATTATCAAAAGGGAAGAGTTCGTTTGAAATGGGATCATTGTGGATGCCGTGTTTCGAAAATTTATATATACAGGGTTACCAATGGGAAGTTGGTCTTGGTGGATACGATTCAGGGCTCCGAACGACTCTTCTTCGATTCGGGCTTAGCTAAGGGCGATGTTGTCAAATATATTGTGCAACCGGTAACCGAAAAGAAGTCGAAGTCTTTGGCTTCGGAAGAATTCGTTTACTAGGGCTATCCCAAGAGAAATCCAATACACGATATTGAGCAACGGGGATAGTCTCAAGACACCAAAGTGCTGGAAATTTTAGAAAAGACTCAAGTTTCGCAAGTTTCTTCTCATGGCATGGGAAATAAATGGCCTGATAATCGTTTCGTCTCTGAGAAGGCGTTGGTTTATAGGCTGTTTTACTTGTGAAACTTGAGTTGTTATAAAAAGGGAAGTTTGCATTTCCTTCTTCTTGGAATTGTCAAAAAAATGAATGAATCTTTTCTTTTTAACAAAATAACGACTACCTTTGCAACGTTTTCTTATCGAGGTCTATCTATTTAAAAGATTGACGTGGAGGAAATGAGAAAGATGCTTTCATGAAAGATGAAAGGTTTGTACCCATTTTGGGATAGTAAAGATTTATATATGCCTTTCTTGTAATACGATCGAAGTTTTCTTTCTGATAAGTTTTTTGAGGTGTATTTTTCTTATTCGTATGAAGCAAATACTAAGTTTAGCAATATTCCTATTCAGTTTTTGGGGATTGCAAGGAGCTCAGAAAGAGGTACAAATCCTAACAGATGGTGATGACTATGGTCTGGAGTTGGAATGGGCACATGCCATGACGTGTGGAGATATGTCCATCCAGTTGTTGGGCGGTGTCTCTGATACCATGGGCAATACGTATGTTTGTGGAGCTTACCAAAGATATCTCCAGTTTCCTGACGGGACAAGGTTGGATGCGCCAGACTACTATAATGCGGGGTATGTGGCCAAATACAATAGGAAAGGGGATTTGTTGTGGACGTTCAATTTTGAGGGAACCTGTGTTTGTAATCTTTCAAAAATCTGGCTGATGCCCTCAGGGGAAGTTTTGGTTTTTGGAAAGGTCAATATTACTGAATTTCATAAAACGGAAGCAGTGGCGAGGTTCAATGGCGAGAAGAAAATAGAATGTACATTCGGATATGAGTGTGGAGACGATTGTGAGAAAAACTGTCATGAGATGCTTATAAAGATAAATGGAGAAACGGGTGCGTATGTAGACCATGTCTTTGTTGATACACGCGAGACGAAACAATTTGACATATCACCATCCGGAGATATCTATTTCTATTCCTATATAGATGAGCGATTTAAAGGGTTGGATACGCTCCGTTTGAAAAGTGATACTCGGACACATGGAGGCTTGGATGCCTATCTGGCAAAGATAACACCTGATTTTAAATTGGCTTGGGATTTTGCGATTGGCGGGGAGCGTCATGACGTACCATGGGTGCCTGTGACAGCAAAGTATTATCAAGAGTATTTCGGATATTACATGCCCTATGACGAGGAAATGGATAATTGGCTTGTCGTGGTGGATGACACGTTATATTTGAAGGCTGCCATTTTCAGCAAGAATGTGGATATTGATATGGATTCTGCCAAGGAGGTATTGTTGAGCCCGACGGAGTGCGAGCATGATGCGGTAATCGCCAAATACCTTTTAAAGAAGGAGGGTTATCCTGAATTGTTGGACTATGTGCAGGATTATTCCCTATGGCTTCCTCAGAATTTGTATAAGGCCAATAATGGACATTTAATGGCTTACGACCAAGATGAAAATAATCGTTTGATTTTGTATTATCGAGAGTTTGGACAGGATTTCCGCAGCAAGGAACGGAAAGGGTATCCTTTTGAGGCAAAAGCTATGTTTACCTTTTTGGCTAGCTATCCAAGAGTGAACTTTGATAGAGAAGGAAACATTTATTTGAACGAGGCTGCTGGATATCATTGTGATCCTCTTGATGAACAATTATCGGAAAACATCCATTTGTATTCCACCACAGAAGAAGATCAAACGGCTATGATTGCCAAGTACGATAAAGATGAGAATTTCCGATGGGCGATATTGTGGCCATATATTTCATGGGCCGATCTCTATTTGACGGATGATTATGGAGGAATGTATGTGGGTGGCTATAACATAGCAAGGACGACCAAGGCTTGGTCTGATTTAGACCCCGATCCCAATAAGGAGGTCGTATATATTACAGAGCCGGGCATCTATGCTAAATACATAGAGACTTTCCGTATCAAGGCGCAGCCTTCGGAAGAAGGCGAGGTGATTGCACCTGACAAAAAAGTCAGATGGGGAGAGGACGGCCTTGTGAAGGTAACACCGAAGGCTGGCTATCAAGTGAAGGAAGTCAGGACCTTGGGCGGAGAATTGTTGACTAACAATGGCGATGGAACATACACTTTGAAGGGGGTGAAAGACACAGCGACGGTGAAGGCAATATTTGCAGTCGCCTCTTCTGTTGCAGACTATTCGGAGAATCTATTTGAGGTGGCGACGGAGGTCTTTAATGGACACCTCCATATTGAAAATGGAAATCATGCAGAGTCAATTGAAATTGTTGATTTACAAGGAAAAATACACAGGGTGGAATCCTCCGATAACATAGACCTCTCTGGTTTCGCAGATGGTGCTTATACGTTACGATTAAAACACAAAGGCTGTATTATTAATAAAAAATTTATTAAAAAGTAATGAGAAATTTGTTTATGTTGGCTCTTGCGGCTTCGATGGGTATCTCGAGTTTTGCGCAAGAAGTCGATCAGAAAAAAGGTGTTTTTGAGAAGGTGATAGTTCAACCTGCTCAAGTGAAGGGTGGAATGATGCCTATTTATGCCGTTGGGGCGAGTGAGATGGCTTCGCAATGGAAATCGCAAGGTTTCCGTTTGCAAGGAGAGTCCCTCGTGACGGGTAGGTATGGCAGCAATTCGAATTTGCAGATAGAGAGTCCTGAAATTTCGTTGCCTACAGTGAACAATGGAGGTCGTATTTATCTCCATTTGAACGAAAAATTCCAAACGGAGAGCAATCATGACTATGTACGTGTTTCTGTCTCTGAGGATGGAGGTCATAATTATCGGAACCTTTGCAAGCGAAGCGGAGATTCTGAGGAGTATGATGAGTATGTGGATGTAACCAAGTACGCAGGTAAAAGGATTATTGTAAAACTTTCCTTGACTTCCGATGGAAACTATGAAGGCGAGGGCTGGACCATCAACCAATTTGATGTCTTGAAAACGGTTGCACTAAGGGCGGCAGCTGGATTGCCTAACAATGTCGATTTGTCTTCGAGTGTGGCAAACCTTACCTATTTGGGCTTTTCGCAAGTAGGTTTCCCGAAGAAACTAAATCTATATTTTTCGGCACATTCTGGTAATGATCAGTTTGTAGAGGGGCTGGTGAAGGAGAATTTGACGGTGAAAGTGGATGGCTCTACTGTCTCTTCTTCTTGCTTGAAACTGCAACGTTTGACTGACTTCAGCAATATGCCTGTGCAAATCGGTTTCTTGATGGACAATAGTGGCAGTATGCAAGATGATATAGATGGGGTTAGACTACATGTCTCAGATTTAGTTCAAAAGATAGGTAATTCAATGAATGCGAGTGCTGGGATTTTTAGGCTGGGATATGCGGAGGAGAGTTGTCCTAAAAATTTCAAGAAAGATTTTGGTGGTAGTTTCTTAATTTCATTGCGAAAATCCAATGATAGAGAGGCATTCCTCAATGAGTGGAGACAACAACATGCCTCAGGAAGCTATGAGCCTTACTATAGTTGTCTATATGACATGATAGATAAGCAAGGTGAATATTGGGACGGTATGGCGCAGAAGGTCATCGTCCTTATCGGTGATGAGACGGCCTTGTATGACCAGAATGCGAATGATTGTACGAGAGGCACGACTTATCAGTTGTCCGACAAGGCAGGCTTGATTGATGACTTGAGAAAGAATGGATTCCAAGTCTTTACTATCGTTAAAAATAGTTTGACTTATTACGATGCTGCATCGAATTCCTATAAGCATGATGAAAGTTTCGATGGAATAGCAACTTCTACGGGAGGTGTCTCTATTGATATAGAGAACAACAATGGTTATGATGAGATTTTCGATAAAATAGCGCAGTTGTTGACAGAACGCTATGTCTTGACAATTGACATGAATAAGTGTTCTATTGAGCCAGATCCAACAGAATGTCCATCCGTGGAGATTTCTATAAATGGTGTGACAACGAACAACGCAGTTTGTCCACAAGAGCAGGCCTCTGTAGAGCGTACTCCATCCACTGTGGAATACGATACTAAATCGGTGGCTGTCGGTTCTCAAAATGAAAAAGTGGGTGTGATGATTAGCGATATTCCTGCTGGTAAAAGCGTGGCAACTGTAGAGGTGAAGATGCGTGTGCATCAAGAGAACGGTCCTGCTGATGAGTGGACAACGGTTCTCGTAAACGCACAGGAGGGTGATGGCTGGTATGCATCGGTTCCTTCTGAGTTCTTGACGGAAAATGCAGTTGTCGAGTATCGCTTTGATGTGAAGATGAACGATGGTAACTACCTTTTGTTGTCGCCAAACGGTGTGGATCCTGATTATTGGACAATTACGGTATATCCTAACACTCCACCTTCTTTCGGGGAGCCAGAGGTGACTGTCAGCCAACAGCCATGCCAACCAATAGATATTTGTGTGGACTTGACGGACGATGGTTCTGTGCAATCTGCAAAAATCATGTATAGAGCTATCAACTCGGTAGATAATTTCATAGATGCTAATCTTCAATGGAACGGTAGTAGATATTGCGGAGAAATTCCTGCTAAGTTCTCAATGGCTCCTGGCTTTGAGTACTATTTGACGGCAGAGGATGATTTGGGCTCAACGACATACAAGGCTACAAACGAGCGTCCTAGACAGTATTCAATCAACGACACTAACAATGGTCAAAGTTTGCAGGTACAATCTTCTGCATATACTACGTATGCTCCTGTTACGACTAGTCAACCTAAGGAGTGTAGCAACTTCCAAAAGGGAGACGAAATCTTTATTTACTATAAGAACCAATGTGATGATGCTTACTTGTCATTGGGTGGTTATGCGAAGGTAGAGGATCCTAATGATCTTCTTATGGCTACCATTTCTTTGTCAAGTAACGGTTCTGTTAAGGACGGATTAGATTATGGTGATGAAATGGTTGTCAAACTCAAGAGAGGTAATTTGTTGTATGATATTACAGATCCTAATTCCAAGGAGTATTATGATCTTATATCTGTAAATATGCCTGAGAACGCTGTTTTCGTCTTGAAGGGCAATTGGCATGATATTACAAACGGACAGACCATCGTATCTACTAAAGATAATACGAATTTTGGATATGTAAAGGCTCCTGTTGTGTATCAATATGTTATTGAAAATTATAGTGGATGTGCCGACATTGAGAACATCAAGATTTCGATTGAAAAGGAGAATTCGGGTGTTAGTGAGCACTTTACTGTGTCAGAGAACATCACGGAAGTTCTTAAATGGAAAAGCGGAACCTTTAGCATAACATATGATGCAAAGGGCGATGAAGATGCTATTGTCAAGATAACGTATGGAGACGGCAATCAGTTCCAGTTCGCAATCTCAGGACATGAGGCTGAGGATAAGGAGGAGTGCCAAGGTATAACCTTCATCAATCCTGTTAATGATCAAAACCATGTAATATACATCAATGTGACGGAGTTCACGCATATGCATGTCTATGCGATTGACCAAGACGGAAAGTTGATTGAGTCGCTTTATGACAACTGGGTTTCTCCAAATCCATATCATGGGGTAGACTTGTACTCTGTTATGAAAAAGTTGACTCCAGGTCAAGCTTTCTTCGTGGTAGTGGAAAGAGCGGGTAAGGCTTCTTGCACACAAACCATATTTGTTGATAATAAATAATTAGAGATTAAAACCATAGCAGCCTGTGCGGTAAAGCCAGGCTGCTATATGAATTTAAAGACTTCGTTATCAGATGAAAAAATATTTATTTCCCCTTCTGGCTCTTTTTTTGCAGGTTCAAATAGTCTGTACGGCCGCTACATATTATGTTTCAATAGATGGAGAGGATGGCGGTGCTGGTTCTTCGTGGAGTGATGCGTTGTCTCCCGCTAACTTCTTCTCGAAACTGCCAAATGCTGAATCTGGTTCGATTTTTTATGTCGAGGGGGGAGTTTATGTTTTTAACGGAGGCGCTTTATCAATTAATAAAAATGTTACAATCTCGGGAGGCTATTATAATTCAGGAAAACGAGATTTAGAGGGGCATCCGACAGTGTTCAGTGCCGATTTGAGTTCGGATGATGAGATTGTCAGGAACGTAGCAGACTATTCGTTGCTTAGGAGTAGATGGTGGAAGAATTCCAACACTGAAAAAAATTTTGATGTAGATGATTTGTCGATAGGGCATACAGACGATAATCTGACTTCTTTGTTTGAAATTAAAGGTGCTTCGCTTGTTAGATTTGATGGTGTGTGCTTTAAAGGAGCAAAAACATCGGCTATTATTTCCCGATCAAAGAGCGAAGTCTCATTGTATCTTACAAATTGTGATTTCTATGCTAGTGCAGGAGGTGTCGTGGATTTGTTGTTAGGAAATGCTATCAACATTGACAATTGCAGTTTTCGTCAGAATTGTTTGGATAGCAACCTTCCTTGTGTGAGAGCTACTAGTGTAACCACTTTGAGAATTGCGAATTCTTTATTTGAAGAAAATGGATGCAAAAAAACGGGTACTGCTTGTGTTTATTTGAAGAATGGAACGATTTATAACACCTCGTTTATCAAAAATCAAGGTTCTACATCAGGGGCTATATTATCACAGAATTCGATAGCTTTATACAATAGTCTTTTTGTCGGTAATTATGCTCATAATTATTGTGGCGCATTGAATTGTTTAAATGGAGCAGGAACAATCCAGAATTGTTTCTTCTTTAATTGCAGGTCTAATAAGAAAGATTCGAATGTTAGGACTGCCATGATTCATAAGACTGAGTCTAATGGAAAAATGGATTTAATAGGAAACATTTTTGTTGGTGAGGGAGTTTATATTAAGAAAGAAACGGATTCTAATGTAATGTCCCGCAACAATATATTTACGATGCTTCCGTATGTTGGTGAAAATGAATATTTAGAGATAGATGCATCTGATAGGGTTGTGCCTATGAAAGATATGAAGCATACTTTTTCGTGTGCTTCGTACTGGGATGAGAATGAACCATCAAATGTCCCCAATATTACAACCTTAGATATGCAATTGATTGCCTCCGAAATCAACCTGAATAAGGTGGAGGGAAAGGGATACTCTTTGGTAATATATTATCCAATATTATTCGAAGCAAGAGAAATGTCTGGTTCTGTTTCTTCGGGTAGGAATAAATGTATAGCGTTGGTAAAAGATACGTTGCCTGATGGAAAGTCTATTCGGTTCCCGTTGTCTTTGGTGGATTATAAACGAGATGCAATTGGAAAAAAGAGATATGAGAACACATGTATTGGCCCCTATGAATTATGTCCGAAAGACACGATATTCTTAAAAGATACAATCTTTGCAGGAAAACCTTTCTTGGACGGAAAGTATTATAAGGTAGGCCTACATGACAGCATTTTTGAAAATTTGACGGATCAAAATGGATGTGATAGTGTCGTAATGCATACGCTTTTGGTAAAACCTTCTCCAACCAGCAAAAAATACTACGTGAAAACATCAGGAAATGGAAATGGTGAAAATTGGGAAGATGCTTTGAGCCCCGAGGATTTCGCCCTTTATTTCTCTTTGGTGGACGATGATGTGACTTTCCATATTGCCAAGGGAACCTATTATCCAATGTATCCGAACCCAGAAGTGACAAAGTATACTAAAGATGATTATACCTTTTATACGACCAAGAGGGTGAACTTGGTGGGTGGCTATTCTCTTGACCCAGAGATGGGAGAGGTGCCAAACCCTAAGTTGAATGAGACGGTGTTGAGTGGTGATTTGGCATCGAGGGCGCGTTCTTATAATGTTATCGTTATGAAACCGCAAAGCGCAGGCGAGGTTTCTATTCGTGGTATCGTGTTGGATAGAAGTATGGAAAATCCTTCCACTCAGGACGGTCTGTTGCTCTTTAATCCAGAAACAAATGGAACAAAATTGCTGTTGGATAGTTGCGTTTTCAAAAATGGTTCGAAAGCTTTGAATTTACAAAGTGGAGGGGCTGACATAAGGAATTGTCTTTTTGACTCGAACTATGATGTGTTTGTAATATCTAAATCTGAGGATGTGAAAATTTCTTGCTGCGAGTTTGAGCTAAATAGCCGCATTCTTTATTCTTTTACGGATGGCAATATCGAATTTACCAATTCATATATTCGTATCTATTCTGTTGACGAAAGCTCATTATATAAAATTAGTGATACGGCAAATCCTATAGTGGCTTTCCGAAATAATACGATAAGTGGTGGGCTATATCTGCGAAATTCTGTTAAATGTGAGATGGTGGGAAATCTCATCTGGGGCAATTTTGCTTTTGAAAATCCTCAAAATGTTGTTTCTAACTATAATGTTTATTTCAAGGATGGATATGATAAAGCCTTTATGTCGAGAACGGATAAGGAATTTTCTAGTGACGATTTTGGTCAGATATTTGGGCTTTATGGCAACTATGGTGGCTTTACTAATACCTATGCGTTGGTTAATGACAAATCGCAAACGGGTGAATCTATTCGTTTCCCTTTGTCTGCCACAACAGTTTCTGAGGACCAACGAGGTATGAAGCGTCTTTCCAAGACGTGTGCTGGTTCCTACGAATTATGTACGGATACCATTTTCAAAAATGATACCATTAAGTTGGGTGATTCATTTTTGGGTAAAACGTATGATAAAGTGGGAATCCATGACAGCATCTTTGAATATTTGCCTGTCCAAAATGATTGCGAAACCATTGTGATGCACACGCTTCTGGTCAAACCCTCTCCAACCACCAAAAATTACTATGTGAAAACCTCAGGAAATGGAAACGGTGAAAATTGGAAAGAGGCTTTGAGCCCCGAGGATTTCGCCCTTTATTTCTCTTTGGTGGACGATGATGTGACTTTCCATATTGCCAAGGGAGAATACCATCCTATTTATTTGAATTTAGAGGAAAAGAAGTATGATGAAAGACATTTGGCTTTTTATACGAATAAAAGAGTGAACTTGGAGGGTGGATATTCTGCTGATCCGAAGGAAGGAGAGGCTCCTGACCCAGCAAACAATGCAACTGTACTGAGTGGTGAACTGGAAGGAGAACACTCTCTTAAAAATATTATTGTGGAGAAGCCTCAGTCTGCAGGGTCGGTTGTTATCCGTGGAATCGTTTTTGAAAAATGTCAATCCGCTGATAATTCGGCACAAGAGGCTTTGGTGTATTTTAACCCAGAAGCACAGAATGCATCTTTGATGTTAGATAATTGTATTTTTAGAGACGGTGCGCGGGCTTTAAATATGGTAGGCGGGCGTGCCAATATGAAAAATTGTGTTTTTGAAAATAATTCATATACGCTCTCTTTGGGAGTTTCAGGGGAAACGACTATTTCTAATTGTACCTTCGATAATAGTAATAGTAGTATCTCGTTCTTTTCGGATGCGAACTTGGAAATAAGCAATTCTACTTTCCATGATTATGGCATTATCTCTTTGTCGGGACGCAATCAAATCCCTACTGTTACTTTCCGTAATAATACGATGTTAGGGAACGGATTTCTTCTCAATTCTGTGGAGTGCGAGTTGTTGGGAAATATTATTGGAAATATGTCTATTCCATCTGCCCCTTCTGTTTCTTCCTATAACCTTTATCTACAAGGCGAAGAAGAAAAGGAATTCCTTTCGGGAACTGACAAGTCGGCATCTTCTTTTGAGTCAATTGTGGAGACGGAGTTGGGTAATCACGGTGGTTTCACACCAACCTTTGCATTGCTGAATGACCAATTGCCCAATGGCACCAGCATCCGAATGCCTTTGTCCGCTACGACGGTGACTGTGGACCAGCGGGGCGTGGAGCGTCTTTCTGAAACATGTGCTGGATCTTACGAAATTCCTTGCTTGAAAAAGACAAAGGTTCTTGAGGATGAGGCTTTTGTAGGTTCGACTTATACCTTCGGCACGGAATTGGATGGTGTCTTGACGGAGGAGGGAACTTTCGAATATACGCAGACATTAAAAACTGTTGAAGGGTGCGACAGCGTAGTACGTCTTCAACTTACGGTAAAGTGTCCGGAAATCGAGAAGAACCTGAAAGTAAGCATCCAATCAGGCGAGAAATATAGCTTTGCGACTCTCTTCAAGGATAGCATCTTCGTGAAGAGTGGAACGTTTACCTTCACGGACAAGTTGAAGAACCAATACGGTTGCGATAGTATCGTGAACCTGACTCTCTCGGTAGGCTGCGAGGCGAAGACGACGAACTTGACGGCTGATGCTACGGTGGGCAAGTTGTTCACCTATAAGGGCGTATGTACGGATACATTGTTCAAGAAGGAGGGCACGGCCTTGGTGGAGCGAACCTTTAAGGCGGTGAGTGGTTGCGATAGTGTCGTTCGTTTGACCGTGACAGTAAAGTGTCCAGAAATCGAGAAGAACCTGACGGCAAGCATTCAGTCCGGCGAGAAATATAGCTTTGCGACTCTCTTCAAGGATAGCATCTTCGTGAAGAGAGGAACGTTTACCTTCACGGACAAGTTGAAGAACCAATACGGTTGCGATAGTATTGTGAACCTAACCCTTTCGGTAGGCTGCGAGGCGAAGACCACGAACTTGACGGCCAATGCCACGGTGGACGAGCCGTTTACCTATGAGGGTCTATGCACAGATACCTTGTTCAAGAAGGAGGGCACGGCCTTGGTGGAGAAAACCTTCAAGATGGCGAGCGGTTGCGATAGTATCGTTCGTTTGACCGTGACAGTAACGTGTCCAGAAATCGAGAAGAATCTGACGGCAAGCATTCAGTCCGGCGAGAAATATAGCTTTGCGACCCTCTTCAAGGATAGTGTTTTCGTGGAGAGCGGAACGTTTACCTTCACGGACAAGTTGAAGAACCAATACGGTTGCGATAGTATCGTGAACCTGACTCTCTCGGTAGGCTGCGAGGCGAAGACGACGAACTTGACGGCTGATGCTACGGTGGGCAAGTTGTTTACCTATAAGGGCGTATGCACAGATACCTTGTTCAAGAAAGAGGGGACGGCCTTGGTGGAGCGAATCTTTAAGGCGGCGAGCGGTTGCGATAGTATCGTCCGTTTGACAGTGACGGTAACGTGTCCTGAAATCGAGAAGAACCTGACGGCAAGCATCCAATCGGGTGAGAAATATAGCTTTGCAACCCTCTTCAAGGATAGTGTTTTCGTGAAGAGCGGAACGTTTACCTTCACGGACAAGTTGAAGAACCAATACGGATGCGATAGTATCGTGAACCTGACCCTCTCAGTAGGTTGCGAGGCGAAGACGACGAACTTGACTGCCAATGCTACAGTGGGCAAGTTGTTCACCTATAAGGGCGTATGCACAGATACCTTGTTCAAGAAGGAGGGCACGGCCTTGGTGGAGCGAACCTTTAAAGCAGTGAGCGGTTGCGATAGTATCGTCCGTTTGACCGTGACAGTAACGTGTCCAGAAATCGAGAAGAACTTGACGGCAAGCATTCAGTCCGGCGAGAAATATAGCTTTGCGACCCTCTTCAAGGATAGCGTCTTTGTGGAGAGTGGAACGTTTACCTTCACGGACAAGTTGAAGAATCAATATGGTTGTGATAGTGTCGTGAACCTGACCCTTTCTGTAGGCTGTGAGGCGAAGGTCGCGAACCTGACGGCCAATGCTACAGTAGGCAAGTTGTTCTCCTATGAGGGCGTATGCACGGATACCTTGTTCAAGAAGGAGGGTGCGGCCTTGGTGGAGCGAATCTTTAAGGCAGTGAGCGGTTGTGATAGTATCGTCCGTTTGACCGTGACAGTAACGTGTCCAGAAATCGAGAAGAATCTGACGGCAAGCATTCAGTCCGGCGAGAAATATAGCTTTGCGACCCTCTTCAAGGATAGCCTCTTCGTGGAGAGTGGAACGTTTACCTTCACGGACAAGTTGAAGAATCAATACGGTTGCGACAGTATCGTGAACTTGTCACTTTCGGTAGGCTGTGAGGCGAAAGAGGTTGAACTTTCTGCAAAAACTTATGCGGGTATACCGTTCTCTTATGAGGGTGTCTGCTCGGATACGATTTTCGAGAGTGCTGGTCAGAAACTGATAGAGAAACGCTATTTGGCTATCTCGGGTTGCGACAGTATAGTGAAATTGATTGTTTCCGTGGAAAAACGTGATTCATTCTACTATAGGGAGCGTGATGCAGTTTGTGAAGGCTCGAACTATAAGAAGAATGGCTGGGATTTGGATCTTACGGGTCTCCCTCCTTTCATTTATGAATATTCGGAAAAGATAGGTCAGAGCGACAAAACGGATACGTTTAAGGTGCTTACTCTCGTAATCCAAGACAAAGACCATGTTTTGATAAATGATTTCACGGAGAACCCTACTATCTGTAAGGGTGGCAACAGAGGTGAGGTCTCTTTTGCGATGGATCGCAATGCTTCGGCTCCTTTGGCTGTTCAATTGTATGATGGAAGCGGAGCCCTTTTGAATTCGTATGATTCCGAAAAGGATGCTGATTATGTGACGTTCTCGGATATGGCACCAGGAGAGTATACGGTGAAAATCACACCGACCATGGATGACTATTGTTTGGTAGATACGACATTCTCGATCAAGGTTGAAGATGCGGAGCCTGTGTCCATAACGGGTGTCGATACCATCTATACGATTTGTTTGTCTGATCCGACGGCTCAATGTGAGTTGGAGTTGTCTGGCTATCTTCCTTCTTTGACGGTGAAAATGAACGAAAGAACGGTTCAATCCGATCGAAATAAGGATGTGAATTGCTATTTGGAGCCAAACGAGGAGGATCCGTCGAAGGCGATTATCCACATTGATTCGTTGGGTGTAGGTGTCTATTTGTTTGATGTGTTTGATGATTGCGAAAACTCATACACGGGACTTCATAAATTAGTTGTAGAAGGTCCTGCTCCGTTGAAGTTGGAGCGTTTGGCAGGGAAAACAGATTTGTTATGTAACAACTCAAATGATGGAACGGTTACCCTCCAAATGACGGGTGGCTCGTTGCTCTCCCGCTTGAACGTCTCGATGGAGAGTGGGGAAGAGGTCTATCCGATGACTGGTGACACGACAATCGTCGTATTGGAAAACTTGGAGGGAGGAACCTATCCAATTACTTATCTCTCTGGTGTGGAGAATTGTGGTGATCAGGTCTTGATGGATTTGAAGGTGAATACGCCAGAACCTTTGAAGGCGGATTTGATGGTGAATGGCATTGTTTGCCAAGATGCGGTCATTACAGCCTATACGAGTGGAGAAAGTGGTCTTTATAGCTACCGTTGGGTGAAACCAAGTGGTGATACAGTATCTACGTCAGGCAATACATTGTCGAATGTGGGAGCTGGCCGTTATGAGTGTATTGTGACGGATAAGAAGGGTTGTGCAGAAGTTTCGTCGTTTGCCATGGTTTCTCCATTGGCTTCTCTTTCTCCGTTGAAGTTGATTTCTGCCTCTGTGGATGAGACTTGCTTTGATTCCGACAATGCGAAAATTGGCGTTCTTTATTATAATAACAACGAACATCAAGCTGTGACTTGTACGTTGGAGCGGGTTGAGTCGGGCGAAATAGTCAAGAGTGTTACATCCATGCTTTATTGGGGTATTATTATCTTAGATAATGTGAAACCGGGTACTTATGTAATACGTTTGAGATATGGAACAGAGAATTGTAATCTCTCTTTGGATGAGGTGACAGAAACTCTTGTAGTGAAGGCAAAGCAAAAGCCGTTGATTATAGAGGAACCTGTTGTGGCGGATGCTACTTGTCTTTCAACACCAAACGGAAGTATTACGTTGAATGTTTCTGGATGGGAAAATGGATATAAGGCTAATTTGAATGGTAGTGTGGTGACACCTGTCTCTGTGTCAAAAGATAGTGTGGCGCTCTTTACCTTCTCTTCCTTAAAGGGTGGTAAATATAAGTTTGAGGTCGAGGACGATTGTAAAGAGCAGGATGCCTCTACCGAAATTACGGTGAACCAAATAGAACCGTATAAGTTGACCCAATTGGATGGCTTAGCTCGTCTTGAATGTGCTCATGACAATACGGGTTATGTGAGGTTCAATGTCAGCGGTGGTTATTATGGACACAATAGATTGTATACGCAGAAAGGCGACCTTGACCAAGTGATTGATCGTGCTTCGACGATTCTTTATGATGGATTGACGAAGGGATCATACCGTGTGATCTACGAATCGGCTGTTGAGGGTTGTCCGGATCGGGCAGTCTTGAATTACGAGGTTGATGGTCCGAACCCGTTGAAGATGGATCTACAACTTAATGGTGTACATTGTCCGAATGAGGGCTTAGTGGCAAAAACATCGGGTGAATCGGGACCTTATCTCTATGAGTGGTCTTTCAATGGCCGGGTGCGTAGAACCTATTCGTCGAAGTGTCCGTTCACAATGGATTATGGCAATACTTACTATTGTAAGGTGAAAGATGAGAAAGGCTGTGATAGTGTAGAGAAGTCGGTTACAATTCCAGCGATTGGAGAGTTCCCTGAGTTGGTAGTTAAGAGTGTTGGCCATGCCGAATCTTGCTATCAAGGAAAGAACGGTTATTTGACAATGAACGTCTCTGCCGACGGACAGATTCCGTATGGAATGGTGGTCACTTGTGGATACGCTCCATATGGAACGACGAATTTCAAGAATTACTCATCCACTGTCTCTGGTACGTGGCGAATAACTTCTCCGAAGAACTTGGCTCCAGGTAAGTACGTAGTTCGTGCGCATTACGGCGCGGAGGGTTGTGAGATGGGCGGTCTTGCTTTCGAAGATATTGTGGAGGTCGATGCACTCCAACCATTGAAGATCGATACAAAGATTGACGTGCGGAATGTGACTTGTTTGAAAAATCCGAATGGAGGTGTCTCGTTCAACGTGAATGGTTGGTCTTCTTCCCATAAGGCTTATTTGATACAGGATTCGTATCGAACGGTAAATATACTATTCTTTACTTTGCGTATTCCAATCTCTTCTTCGAAGCAGGTGGCTCCATCGTCTGTAGAGGGTCAGATGGCGAAGTTTAATCTCACAGGCTTGGAGGCAGGTAGCTATCGTCTTCTTGTGGAGGATGCGTGTGGCAATAAATCCAACGCCGTCTCATTTAAGGTGGAAGAGGTGGTTAAACCATATAAGATAAATGTACTTTCCAAGAAGGATCAGTTGAAGTGTAACTATTCGGAGGATGCTATGGTCACGCTTCAGGTGACGGGCGGAAATCCGAATGCCAACACCTTCTATCAAGTGGGTAAGCCTGCTATTACTATTACGAAGGATACGGTCATGACCTTTAGTGGTTTGAGTGCGGGAACCTACGGCTTCCATTATCTCTCTACAGAGGAGGGTTGTACCGACCATGTGTCGTATGGATTGACGGTGGCTCCTACGCATGAGTTCAAACAATCGCTCTCTTTGCAGGGTGAACCTTGCAAAGACCAAAAATTGGAGGCTCTCATTTCTGGTGGGGAAGCTCCTTATACTGTTGTTTGGAAGACGGACGAGGGTGTCAGCGTAGAGACAGACAAGGATGGTTTGTATGAGTTGACGGCTGCAGGAACAGGATCGTTCTATTGTGAGACGACCGACCAAAACGGTTGTGTCTACTTGTCAGACACGGTGAAGGCCGTCTTGATTGATGCGGAGAATATGACCTTGTCTATTGATAAGTTGCTCATGGAGAAGACAAAATGTTATGCTTCAGAAGATGGTGTTGTGAAAGTGGCCTTCTCGGGTAATACGGCACAATCTACGCTTGAAGCTAGACTGCTTGCCGGTTCGGAGCTGAAGCAGACGAAACAATCCAATGCCGCAAAGGATACCTTCTTCTTTGAGGGCTTGGCTTATGGCAAATATGATGTCGAGATTCTTTATGCGGATGCAGCGGAATGTTCTTTGGGCGCGAATACGAAGGGTTCTATATCGGTTGAGCGTCCTGAAAAATTGAATGTCACGTTGAGCCACGTGCCTGTGGTCTGCGATGTGGAGCATGGCGGTAAGGCTGTGGCTAAGGCAGAAGGAGGTATCGCTCCTTATACCTTCGAGTGGCGAAATGAATTGGACGAGGCTCATGGTATAAACGCTTCTCAATCCATTGATACCTTGAAGGGCTTGGCGTTGGATTCTTCCTACTATTGTGTCGTGAGGGATTCGAATGATTGTGAACTCGTTTCTGGTCTTGAAAAGATAACCAAGTTGACGTTGAAGAAGTTGTCCGTGGGTAGTTACCGAGATACGAAGACGGTGCTTTGTAGCGGACAAAACAATGCTCGTGCTTATGTTACGTTGAGTGAACGCGACGAGCGGGTTCCTGTCAAGGTCTCTCTCAAGGGAGAAGGAACTTCTTCGAGGTCTGCAATTCTTGCTACGGACAAGAACGAGGGAGTCGTAGAGGGATTGGCTCCTGGCAATTATGTTGTGAATGTGGCCTATGATGATGCGGATGCTTGCGATGTGGTGTTCGATACAACCATCACGATTCTTCCATTGGATCCATTGGCTTTGTCGGATGTGGTGATGACGCATCAGGTAACCTGCCATAACCCTGCAAATGGAGGAATCAAGTTTGAAGTGTCGGGTTGGGCAGAAACGCATATTGCAGCAGTGGTGACTAATGGAGATTCTTTGTTCCTGACTCCTGATTCCATCAAGGGACAGACGGCCTATTTCAATGAGGATGATTTGCTAGGAGGCGACTATGTCTGTGTGGCCGACATCTGTGAAAATAAGGAGCAGAAGAAGACGGATCTTGTAACGTTTGACGACTATACAGTCAAAGTGGTGGCTGAAAAGTTGAAGTTGCGTTGTAGCTATACAACGGATGGATTTGTGGAAGTGGAATTGGATAAGGGTAACCATAAGGATAATAAATACTATTTGGTGAAACAGAGTGGCTCAAGTTGGGAGTTGGCTTCTGAGGTGACGTATGATGTGGATTTGAAGGAGCCATTCAAGACCCGCTATTCAAACCTCTCGGCAGGAAACTATCGGGTTATCTTCCAATCGAAGGAGGAGGACTGTAAGGATGTGGCCTATGTCCAAAGGACGGTGGTGGCACCTGCCCCAATAAGCTTTATCAATGCTGTGAAGCCTGCTGCATGTAAGGATGTCTCTTCTGGTGCCTTTGCTGTTACTCCTTATCGTTACAAGACCGATGTCAAGTATGTGAAGTTGGATGAGTCGGAGAATATGGCAGAGGAGGTTGTCGACAAGAAGACGGATCAATACAATGTCTTCCCTGGTGTTGTGGATTTGAATTTCTATATGATAGAAGATGGTGTGGTTAAAGACGCTACGGCGAAGTTGGATACCTTCATGTATAGTGGTGGTAAGGACTTGCAGACAGGTGAGGAGACCTCGTCGGAACGTGTTGAGTTGAAAACGCCATATAAGAGTATGTGGGAATGGAAGCAGGATCAGAATAGCTATGTTTGTCCTAAATATTGGATTGGCTTCGAGTCGTTACCTTCTTATGTCTTCATGCTGAAAGTGACGGACGACTCCGCTTGTGTCTTTGTTGATACGTTGAAGGTGAGCGATCCTAAATATGGTGAATTGAAGATTGATAGCGTTCGCTTTGATGCGGATGATGCAAGTTGCCATGCCGACCATCGCCGTATGGAGATTTTCGTGAAAGGTGGTTGGGGTAAATATCTTTACAGCATAAGCCCATTGAATTACAATGAAGAGGATGAGGACGATTTCATGAGCCAGACCTATAATCCAGGTGATTCCACTTGGGCGGAAAATGGCAAAGGCTACTATCGTTCTTATATCTTGGATCCAGGCTTGTATAAGGTTGCTGTAGTCGATTCGTTTGGTTGTAAGGATTCTCTTCAACAGGCAATCACAGTGAAGGCGAAGATTGATGTCAAGGGTACGGTGAAGGCCGATCCTTGCGGAGGCTCGGAGAGCGAGATTACCGTCCGTCCTTCGGTGGCTTCCAATTACGCGGTCTATGAACCTTATGGATATGCGGTCCGTTATGAGGATACGAGGGTGGGCGATACGCTTGCCGGTCCTTCAACCGAGAAGGTGCTTTCGGGTATTCCGATGGGCAAGATTGGTGTCTTTGTCTATGATGGAAACGGATGCTCTGGTTACGCAACATTCAATGTTAATGGAACAAATGAGTCGTTTGTCCCTATGACCGCTTATTCCATGCGTACGGAACCTGTGAAGTGTCATGGCAGTGAAGAGGGTGAACTCGTCTTTAAGGCTTATGGTGCATATCCTCCATACGTGAAATTCTATATGGATGACGAGAAGGAACCGATGGACGAGGATCGTCTGGTCTTTGCCGAACTGAACGAGAAACTGGAGAAGACGGGTGTCACGTACCATCTGACGGCGGATGGCTTGAATCCTGAGAAGAAGGATACCTTCTGCTTGACGAACCTTAAGGGTGGTAAACATACGTTGACCATCGTCGACTCGAAGAACTGTAAACAAAAGTTGGAATACTCGATAGAGGAGCCTGCGGCATTGTCCATTACTCAGCTGAAAGCTTCTCCGGTTTGTCCGAACTCCACGGAGGGTAAGATCAGTGTGAAGGTGGCGGGTGGTACGCCTCCTTACGAATATGGTTTCTTGGATGAATCTCCGATAAATTATCAAAAGAGCGAATTCTTGGCGGCTCCTCAAGGTGTGGCTAAGCAGGTGAGTGTAAGGGATGCCAACGGATGTCTCATCAAGAGCCAATCGGCGACGGTGAATGGTACGTTCGATGCAAGCAAGATAGAGCAGTCGTGCGTGGTTTCTACTTGGCAGGATTTCGACGATGTTTTGGTCTTCATTGACAATTCGTATGTTCCTAGTGGCTATGATAGTACAAGATTTGAGCTCGACGAAAGTGATTTCATTGAGGGGGTTAGCTATAAGGTGGTTAATCCGATTTTCTTCACCTACGGTATACCTGATACGCTTGAGGGTGTGAAACTCTGGAACGGTGATTCGATTAAAGGTCCGCTTTGGGGTATTCCTTCCGACATCGTCGCAGGTGTCAAGGATGATAAGCATTATCAGGAGGAACAAGCCCGTATCAATGCTTCCATGGATGCCTATAAGGCAGACTTGAAGAAGTATAATGAGTCGCAACATAAGAGCGAGTCTGACTCAATCAAGTTGGCTAATACCTACTCGTTGTTGATGCAACAGTGGCGTGTGAATTGTACGGAAAAGATGCTGACGGAAACCTTCATAAGTTTGGTCGATGCTTCGATGGAGAAGCGAATGACCTTTATCCAATTCAATTCCTCGAAAGACTTGTCGTCATTGATGAAATCATCAGGCAAGGATAGCGTCTTGTTTGAGTATGGCTTCCGACACATCTTGTATGTGTCAGGTTGTGACTTGACGACGGAGCATCAGTCCATTAAGGTGGCGAAGGAGGGTATCAGCCCGTATGAGTCGTTGTTGCGACGGGATCTCATCTCTGTCTATGCTACGCCAAATCCTGTGGATGCCAATGAGATCTTTACTGTGACCGTGAAGTTGTCCTCAAAGGTTGATTTTGAGGTGCAGGCCTACAATATGTTAGGT
>JAFZKQ010000103.1 GCA_017553575.1 Paludibacteraceae bacterium | reverse complement strand
TGATCTTCCCCTCGTATTTCGGAGAAACCACGTCAAGAGAAGCAAGTCTGCGGCGATTCGTCGAATAGCCGTAGTTCGTCTCCACGCCGTTGCCATATTTGATGTATGAACGCTGCTCGTACATGTCGTAACCGATGGTGTCAATATATTTGTAAAGATACTTCTTTTCTCCCACAACGGACGACAATTGACCGCCTAAATTATAATTATAGCGCACTTTCTCCTCGTCGGGATAGACCATCTCCAGCAAACGGTTATGGCTGTCGTAGCGCCATTCGGTGGTGTAGGTTGCCACTGCTACATTCGGGATGACGAGCGTCCTGCGCTGCTTCGTCACCTCGCCCATCTTGCCGTAGAAGTATTCCGTGGCCCCGGAGCCGTCCTCCACGAGGGCGAGCCTTCCCACACGGTTGTGGTTGGCGTTGCGGCCTCCGTAGGTGTAGGTCACGTTGTTCTCCGGATGGCGTGGGTATTGCACTTTCGTCAAGCGGTTATACTCATATTTGTAATTGATCGAATCACCGTTGGCCGTGCGCTTCTGCAACACGTTGCCCGTCAAGTCATAAAGGAACGTGGTCAAGCCCACCGACGGATGGCTTACGGAGAGTTTCCTGCCTGCCATGTCGTAAGCATAGCGGGTCACGTTGTTGCCTGCGTCGATCAAGCTGTCCAACTGACCGATCGGATCAAAATAGTAATCTATCGGCACAACTTCCTTAGTTTTAGGCTCGTGCCGTTCCGTCCTCACCGTCTGGCCGGCACCGTTGGTGTAGGTGTGCGAGACGTCTTCGTTCGGAGCCACGACGGTCGTCTTCATCCTGCCGTTCTCGATGGTGTAGGCCATCTGTGTGACGCTCGCCGCCCCAGAATCGTCGCCCGGCAAGGTCTGCGTCAATGGTCGGTCGATGGCGTCGTAAGTACTGGAATTGAGCAAGTTATCGCTAAAGCCGACAATCTTCAAGGCGTTCGAAGGCTCGCAGGTCGTCGGGTGCGTCGTCTCGACGGTCCGTCCGAGGGCGTCGTATTTCACCTTTCCCGAGACAATGAACTTCACGCCTTTGTCGTAGATTTCCGCCTCTTTCTTCACTTGGTAAGGTCGCCCGAGGCCGTCCACGTGGGTCACGGTCAGCAACGGATCGTTAGGATGCTGCGGGTCGTAGTGGCTCGTCACGGCATAGGAGTTCGTATAGTCCCCACCCTTGACATATCGGTAGGCGATGGTGTAAGGCACCTCGTCGCTCTGTTCGTTAGGGGCGATGATGGTATCGACTCGTCCCAAGTCATCCACATGGTACTGCACCGTGTATCCGTTCATATCCCTCACTGTCAGCGGAATACCGTATCGGTAGTCGTAGTCCTCCATCTCGCTTCTGTAGCCGAAAGCATCCTCGACCCGCTCGGGGTACATGTTGTATTTGCGGTCGTAGAGGTAGGTGAAGAACATCCGTTCCTTGTTCACATTCTCGGGCAGGAGTTTCTTGGTGAGGTTGCCGTAGCGGTCGTACTGGAAGTTGACCACCGCCTCCCCGTCGCCCAGTTGCTGCCTCATCTCCGTCACCGCCCAAGGGGTCGCTTCGTCGCCATAGGAGGCCGAGACCTCCCGGTAGGTCGTGTTGTCGGAGCCCTTCACGGTGACATGGTTCGGCGTTCCGTACTTAGCGCTGGCATAGCCAATCTCCGTGGTGTAGCCGTAGCCGTCGTTGGTCAAGTCCTCGAACTGGTACTTGTCAAGGTTACCGTAGGAGGAGCCGTAGGTGAAGGTCTCACGGGTGAGGTCCAGGCGGGTGCCTTGCTCGTAGGCGACTGCCCTCTTCTCCGAAGGGACGGTGAAGAGTCGTTGGGCTTCCGTCGGCTCCGCCTCCGTCAACGTTCCCGCGCCCGAGACGCTGAAATGGCGGTAGGCCGTATGCTCGTCACGGAACTTGGCCGTGGTGTCACTGCCCGAAACCAGCGTCCTCGTCGGACTTCCGGCCGTGAGGTAGTGCTGCACGTCGAACTCCTGCAAAAGCGTCCTGACCGTGTCGCCCCCGTCCATGCAGAGCGTATAGACCTTGCCGAAGCCAAGGAACTCACGTTCCCTGCGGTCACGCCGGCCCTCCTCGTAGGCAAATTTGGAGACTATCTCAGGATTGTCCGTCGCATCCTTCACGGTCAGGCTCGACATAGCCCACTTTCCGCCCGGATGGTCGGTCGTCGGTTTCGTGTGGGCGTACTCAATGGTATAGGTGCCACCGAACGGGTTGGTGACGCTCTTAAGCTTATTGGTCGCCCCGATCTGCGAGAACCTCACCTTCACCGACTTCTCATCGTTGGAATAGAGCAGGTCGGGAAATCCGTCGCCATCAAAGTCGGAGACGGAGTTGAGGGTGCGGCTCAGGGAGAAGGACCTAGCACCGTTGACGAAAGGCGTCAATGTGAGATACCAGACATAGAAGGTGGCGCCTCCGTTGGCGTAGGTCGATACGGAGAGCGACTTGCTCCTTCCCACGGAACCGTTGAAAGTCAGCGGCTGATCCGAGAATCCCTTGCCGAGTCCCTTGTTAAGGAAGACAGTGCAGGAGCCCTCGAAGTCGAGCGAGAGGATATCCTCCAAGTCCGCACTGCTGTTGGTCACCTTATCGGGCAAGCCGTCGCCGTTGATGTCCATAAGGACGAAATCCGAGTTGTTCATCGTGTAGGTACCGTTGAGCCCCATGCTGATGTTGGCGGAGCCACAGAGAGGGAAGGAGACGCCCAGTCCAGCGCCGACGGAAAGGCTCGAGCTCTTATCCACGTCGTCTATACCCTCCACCTCGATAGGGTCGGTGAAGGAGTAGCCCAAGTTGAGGCGGACCTCCCCGTTTTTGAAGAGCATGTCCGGCAATCCGTCACCGTTCACGTCGCACCAGTCGTTGTCCGACTTGGAATCACCCTTCGACCCGTTGCCGCTGGCACTGACAGAGCGAGGCGAGGAGCTCTTGGAGAACTCGAAGGAGACCTTCCTCATGTTGAAGACGCTCTGCGAGGTGCTTCGTCCGTTATTGGTCTGTGCGCTGGCTTCCGCCTTACCCGAGAATCCGAGCGAGGTGGCCTCCGCAGCCTGCTGAGGCGAGGAGAACCTGAATTTCCGCTTTCCCGAGCGGTCGCTCAGCGAACCGTTTGATTTCGTATATTGCACTTCGACCACGTCCTCGTCGCCCGATAGCCAATCAGGATAACCATCTCCGTTGAGGTCCACCAACGACGACTCCGTCACCACCGTCGTCTCTGAAGAGGAGGCACTAAGTCCGAAGCCCGAGTTTATTCCGCCGCCCAAGGTCTTCGAAGAGGTGAACGAGGAGGCGATGATCGGAGGAGAAAAGAAAGTTCCGCTCTTACCTTCTTTCTGAGTAGGTTGCTCGTAGCTTGGAATGATGGAGTCTACATCGATAATGGGTTTACCCAATCTTGAGGAGGACTGCGTCGAAGCGGTCACGTATACGCTGTTGGTCGCCCCATGGTAGAGCCCACTCTCCACATTATAGCCCATGGCGAAGAAGTTGGCTCTATTGGCCTTGCCCACCATCTCTCCCACTTGGGCTCCGACGGTAGGATCGTCCTTGGACTTTGACCAAGCCTTGATCTTCCCCTTGTCATATTTATCCTTGTCCAAAACGAGGTGTTCCAAAAGGATCTTGTCGTTTTCTCCCTTGTAGGCAAATTGTCCCCACCCTTGGTAGAGCAGACCAAGTTGCTGGTCGTCCTCGCTCAAGAAGGAACGGAGGGTGGAGAGGGTCTCCACTATCTCGTAGTCCGCCTCTCCCGTCGGATTTCCATTGCCGTCCACCTTCTGGTATTCGCGGGCGAAGACCACGGCGACCTTCGCCTCATCGCTCAATTGGGCGTTGAAATAGGACAAGACACGGATTGGCTTGTTTGCCAAGAGGCGGACAGGCAAGCTATCGCCATTCTCAATCCTTCCGAGGATGGAGTCGCCCGCCTCGTCGTAGAGGTAGGTGCGGATTTCCAAAGCCTCTGCCGGTGCATTGTCATTGGCCTCCATCCAATCGTCGTAGGCACGCTCCTCGTCTTCGACCGCCTCCGAGGACTTCAACACCATAACTTTGTAAAGGGTGTCACAAGAACCTACATAAACCCGGTTCTCCACGCCTTCCGTCAGACGGATGGCCGGAAGCACATCCACATAGTGGCTATAGAGGCTTCGGGAAGGAGCCACTTGGAAGGTTTCCGTACGAGATTGGGCGTCGGTCAGGTTGACAACAGGATTCCAAGAAACATTCTTGTCATTGAAAGGCAGTTCGGACTGGATGCTGAATGTCACAACGACATTGCTGTCCGCAGGCACCTGTATCTGACGGAGATCGGTAGCACCTGCCGTATAAATGTCATCCGCCTTCAATCGGATGGTCTCCTCCTCGACGCGGACGGTTTTCTGTTGGTCAACATCCGGCGCGAGGGTGTCCGAGTATTCACATTTGATGTGGAGGAGAATGTCTCCCAACGTTGGGGTCTGCTTCCGATACTCTCCAGCGTTGAACGAAAGGAGGCTTCCAGCCGTAGCCATGACCGTGGCGCTCACACCGCCGACAAAGTCCTCCTTCGAGTTGAACCTGCGCAAGCTCAACCCCTCCTCTGACAAAGCTGGAATGCCTTCCGCAGTAGTATATTCAATAGTGATTTCAATATCCACATTGTCGTTTTGGCCCTGTTTCTTCGAACCCAAGCGGAAAAAGAGCAGGTCACCCTTTCGGACATTGGCGGTTCGGCTTTTATTGAAAACAGCATCGGAGAGTTCCGTCCGCTCCAATACATCCTCGTTGTGTTGAATCGAATAGACAACGCCGTCCAAGTATTTAGCGTCCGCTCCGGCATTGTTTTGGTGGCGGACGACAGAAGTGATGGCAACCTCACCTTGGAACGGTGCCTTCCAAACCCGCACAGCGTCATGCAAAGGGAAGGAATCCAGCAAAGCCAACTCCAGGGAGTCCCGGTTGATATTCGGCGTGATGCCCTTGAGGTTAGGAATCTGGGACTCGTCCATGTCCTCCAACTTGTTGTCCGTATCGGAGGAATACTCGGAGAATCTCGGATGTCCGTTTTCCAAGCAATTGAAATAGACGTTTCCTTTGTAGGCGATGTCAACCAGTCCGTCGCCATTGAAATCGTGGAAGTAGGCATCCGTGGTACTCTCGTTCCACGATTGCGAGAAGGTAGCACTCACGCTTACCGCACTGTAGCCCACGCCGACCTCCTCACTCAAGGTATGGGAGGAGGATTTGCTGTGTCCGAAATAGCGGGGAGCGCCCGGCACAGAACGTCTCTCTCCAAATTCGCCTTGTCCGGGGATGGCTGGTTCGTAATAGAGCTTACCGAGAATCGTGTAAACCTTGTCGGGTAGTCCGTCACCGTTCAGATCGACGAGCGAGATTCGGGTGTCGCTGCTGTTGTGGTTGTAGTTATAGTTGGCTCCGGCAAAGACGGGTCCCACGCCCACGTTGCATCCACCTCCCACGGAGATTCCGTCATCAGAGGAGCCCGAATTGATCATGGAGAACCCAGTTTTGAAGGATTCGTTCATCGCATCATTGATTTCGTCAGGAAGAAGAGACGGCAGGCTCGCCACATCCGGTTGGGAGGAGAAGGAATTTCTGCCGGAGAAGAAGGAGCGATCACCGCCATTGGCCTCCCCCATCTTATGATACTCCATCTTGTGCGTATGGAAGACGTTCCCCTTACTGTCCAAGTGAGAGACCGACTCCAACAAATCGGTGGAGAAAGCACCATCCGTATAGGCAAAGCGATAGCCCCTCAAATAGTTTTCCTCAAAGAAGACGGAGACCTTGGAGAGGAGTCGGTTGGACGAAGTGAGATAGCCGTAGCGGGCATCGCTTCTCCTGATGCTCTTCTCCACACCATTCTCTAAAGTGACAATCGTATGCGGCTTCTGACCTGCATTGCCCGCTGTCATCGAGTCGAGGTAGAGCGCCATGGCCTCAAGTCCGCCCGCAACAGGCTCCAGAGTGTCTGCATAGCTGAAAGTCACGTAGTCTCCGTGCACCTCTTCGATGCGCGTCAACCGCCATTCGGAGATGACGATGCGGGAACTGTCACCTTGATAGGCTCCCTTCACGACACCCACAATGGTCGTGTCCTTGACCTCCGCACCCTCTTCATCTTTCCGTGTAGTGACGAGATAGTCTCCATAGGTGTAGACCGTACCTTTTCGGTCCGTCACCTTCCAGATATAGTTGGATGGTGAGGTTCCTATGCGGACAATATTAGAAAAAGCACCCTCTTTGCGGGGATGAAAATTCACCTTGCCAGACTTCCTTCTTCCCTCAGGGTTTCTGTGCGCCAAGACGCCATCATCGTCCACCAACATCTGGCCGTCCAAGAGATAGGTCTCCGATTGTTTTTCAGAATCGTAAAGAGGCACACCCCAACGCGTATCCACGCTAATGGAGGAGGTTGAGAGATTCCAGCCCTCGCCCAGCCATCCGCTACCCGCATCGCTGCTGTATTGAATGGTCAGGTTGGGCGACATGCCGTTACGAGCCGGTGGCATCTCCAAGCTATAGGAGAGCGTTGCTGTACCGTTGCTGTTGGCCTGTGGAGCTTGGATCATCTGTACATTTGCCGTAGGGTCGGCCGCCTGCAAGTCGCTCATCATCGTCGGCGCAAAGCCTTGCGTCTCAGGCGATTCAGGAGTCTGTATCACGCCATTGATCATGTCGGTGAAGTGCGTGGTTCGGGAGATGATTTGTCGGCGAGTCCTATCTATGGAGTCACGCTGCAAGGCCGCCCAGCGTCCCGTCTCTTCGTCATAGTAATAAGTTCGGATGTCATCCTCCGTATAGCCGCTCGGAATCTTGGTGCGGTCGTAGCCCAACACCACCTTCGCACCCTTGCCGCCGAAGTGTTCACCGTGGGGTAGGAAACGGTAACCCGCGAAACTGTCGGTCACATTGGTCATGCCTTGTTCCAACTTAGGAAGTTGCGATTCGCCTATGGCAGAGACGGAAATTTTGAGCTTGCTCTTCAGCACGCCCTCTTCCACATCCAATGCCGCCGTTGGGGCCTCCATCCTCGCACGTTGCCCTTTCTCCATCTCTTGGGTAGTACTGAAGGTCGATTCGCTCGCCATCACACTTGCTGGCACGCTCAGAAACAACGTGAACAACGCTAACTCTATACCTGATTTGAACATCCTCACTATCTTCAACTTTTAATTCTTAATTTTTAACTTTTAATTCTTGTTTATTCCCCAATCTCTTTTCCCTGCTTAACCAGCAGTTTTCCAATGTGTAGAGCGATGGGAAGCTGGTAAACCTTGCCTTCCAAATCGGTGATGAGAAGAAGGTTGCCATCCTTATCGTAATGGTAATAATATTGCCTTGATTCGTAGTTGTCGTTGCCATTATCTACATTGGCACTTCTTAACAGAGCCAATGTCGGACAATTGCGCATCGGGATTGTATCCTCCACCTCAAAGAGTTGGAAGCGACGATTCATGTTGTTATAAGCATTCGCCCAAAGGTCTGGATATTTTATATTAGTTCCAGCCCGTTCCACCCGTCGCGCATCCGCACCGAAGGAGGCATTGTCTACCACCTTTGAAACCCATGGAGATTGGTCAATGTAGATATGCTTGATCCAGGTAGAATCGCCGATTCGCTCATAATAAGGGTTGACGAAGATGTCGCACCCATCAAGAGAGAACGATTTCTGGGCATTGGCTCCATTAACAAAAACAGAACTCTGCACACCAGAGAGACGGAAAGACAAAGCCCCGTTCGCATCATACCAATAGGTCTCCAAATAGCCGTTGTCATTGCTGGCCTCAACCTTGTTTTCCGGAGAGTAGGCAAAAAGTCGCACTTCATCACCTCCGACAGGCAACAGTTCTGGCATTGGATCTGGCAAGCGTAGATTACGTTCCTCAATCCGATTACCGTTTTTATCGTATTGATAGAAATGGGTGTTGAGAAGTTCCTCTCCGTTGGTGCCCATCTGTCGTTTGTAGTCTGCCAAGTAAGGCGACGCATAATGATATTTGTATACCTCATGGATGGAGGTGTCTGCCCCGTTCCAAAGGTTCTTTTGGTCAAAAGCCAACCGCTCCACATACAAGCGAGCAGAGTCGTCAAAAGATTGGTAATATTCGGCATAGAGGGTGGTGTCTGGACTTTCCCACTCTCCAATCAAGAATTCTCGACGCTCTTTCTCGTTGTTGTTAAAGAAAATGGAGTTGGTCAACAAGAAATTCGGATAGGCAAGCGAATCTTGGCGATTGTCTATGTTGTCATGGATATTCATACGCAAGAGTCGGGTCGCCCCCCGCTTGTCCCAGACTTGAGCCTTGTAGACCCTTCCGTCAATCTCCTTGAAGGTCTTGTTTCCGTTGCAGTAGTCGAAATAGTTCCGATTTCCTAAAAGATCATAGCCGATATTGTCGACGTAATTATAGGAATAGGCCTTTTCACCCCACACATGCTTTAACCGTCCCGCATGGTCATACCTGTACTTGACCACTTCTCCGTCGGGGTAGATCACCTCAGAAAGGCGGTTCCATGTGTCGTGTCTGAACTGTGTGGTGTAGGTCTCAATGCTATTGTTTGGAATCACCAAGGTGCGGCGCACTTTGTCCACTTCGCCCTGCCTGCCATAGAAGAACTCTTGGACACCTGTTTCGTCCACCATTTGGGCGAGTCGGCCCACCCGGTTGAACGAAGCGTTCTTGTCGCCGTAGAGGTAGGTCACATTGCTCTCCGGATGATTGGAGTAGTGCACCTGCGTCAAGAGATTGCGGTTGTAGGTGTATTCGATGGACTCTCCATCGGGTTTGAGGGTTTTGATTCGGTTGCCTGCCTTGTCATATTGGTGGGTGGTCGTACCGTAGCGGGCACTCTTCTCGGAAAGAAGCCGTCCAGCACCATCGTAAATATATTCGACCCTATCCGCAGAGGTCAAGGCACTTTTTACTTTTCCTATCGGATAATACTCATATTTCTCCCTATCAATGAAATAGAGGATATCGCTATACGACCAACGGGCATTACTGCACTTGATCTCCCTTGATAGCAGTTGGTTGCGATAGTTGTAGCCCAAAATCTCCAACGTATCGTTGCCATTTCGTACCCGTGCCAAAGAGAAGCCGTCCGCAGTCGTCTTATAGTTGTAGGAGGTCAACTCTCCGTTGCTCTCTAAAGATAGAATACGGTCCAACGCATCGTATTGGCATAAAGAATCAGGTGTGTTATAGACACTCTGGTCCATTGCGGGGTCCGATTCAGGCTTGTTGTCATAGACATGTGGCGAGCAGTAGGAAGAGACTCGTCCAAACGGGTCGTATTTCTTCGCCTCCGTCGTCACCCAGACATAGGTCTTCACCTTTGTGTTTTTGTCGATATCCACCGCGGTTAAATCTACGTTTCGGAGGGTCTGCAATTTCCTGCCGAAGCCATCGCTGAAAGAACGGATCTTTATGATGGAATCCATCCTGTTAGGACAGTCGTCGCATGGCGCATTGTAACGCTTCGTGGTAATGGCCATCGGCGTTACATGGTTGTCACATTGGCAAGAGTAGATTTGGATGGTGTCGTTGGTAACAATGCTGGTGAGTATGCCCTCATTGGAACTTGTACACATAAGGGTATCAAGATCCCTTTCTAAATAGTAACTAGAATCAGAACTTGTTACGTATATGTATAGAGTCCTTCCATTAGGCCCTTCATATGGGCCGCTATACCAAGCCGTATCTTCAATCCATGGAGATGGAGAAGGCGATGACGCTCGTTCCATCCTCAAAGTTTGGAGAATCCTTTCTTTTACCTCCTCAGGAACCTCGCCAGCCAAGATGTGTGGCGGAATTGGTCGCGCCAAAGAATCATTGAATTCAGCAATCACATTTTTCTCCTCGTCCTGAACCGAGGTAGGAGCAGTTCCATATTCGACCAACATCGAATAAGGGATGCCATTGTCCTGTTCGTTGGGTGCGAGCAACGTATCGAGTCGGCCGAACATATCGAAGGTCTGTTTCATCACAAAACCGTTTTGGTCCCTGATGATGCTTGGTTTTCCGTAGACATAGTTGTAATCCTCCAGTTCCGTCCGGTAGCCGAGGTTGTTTTCGACACGCTCAAGGAACATGTTGTATTTGCGATCGTAGAGATAGGTGCAGATCAGGCTGTCCCCATTGGCATCGACAGGAAAATGAATTTCACGTATGTTGCCCTCCTTGTCGTAGAAGATGGAGGTGGTGTTCTCACCCTCCCTTATCCGTTTCAATTGACGTGTGGAGTCGGTGGCATACTCCAGCAAGTAACTGTTTGCGAAGCCGTTGCCCATTGTCTCCATCCGAGTCAGGAGTTGGCGGTCGTCGTAGGTGTACTGAAGGGTCTCGCCGTTGCCATAATCAATTTTGACCAAGCGGCTGTCCTGGCAGCAATCCTGATAGGTATAGTCGAAACTGTACGAATAGTCACCAATAGTTATCTTCTTTTTCTTCAATTTGGCGCTGAGGAAATCCGCGTACTTTGAATACTTATTCCATGTGTATTCAATGGTTTTTAGCGGAGCCTCAACTTCACCCTCATAGATTTCGCTTTTTAGAATAAGGCCGAAGGAGTGCATGTCTGTGGTGTCAAACCACTTCGTTTTCCGACGCATATAGCGGTCGGCTATCGTGTCACAGAAAAGAGTCTCCACTTTACTGAAGCCCAAGAAGCGCCCCAACGTATCGCAGTACGGACGTTCATAAAGGAAAAAGTTCCGTGATGGGTCGCCATCCACTTGGATGCCGTCGTTCGTCCAAAGGGAGGAAAGTACTAATTTCCCCTTTCGTCCGTCTGTGTAGTCGAAATAGCGTTGAACCAACGTGTCAAACGGAAGGAGGGAACTGTCCCGCATCTGGTTGATACGTCTGTCGAGGAGATCCGTCAAGTAGGCAATCATCTCTGTCTTATAGGCGGAGTCAGCAACGATGGAATCGGCCACCTTGCTCGTGAGTTCATTCAGGCAACTGTCGAAGAATGCCGTGTGCGGATAGCTCTTGTGTTCCTTTGGAAGAACACCAAACGTGTCAGGCATTCCGCCATATTGGTAATCCACTGTGAAACAACCACCCAAAGGCATGTGCACCGTCTTGAGCAACCCCGTGCGGTCGATGATGAGACTATCCAACGAAATGTTGTGATAAAAGTCCCTGTATCGTCGTTGTTTGGCCACGGAATCGGTATCTTCATAATAGACGAAGGAATGAACATATTTCTTTGTGCTCGTATTGTATAGGCTGTATCCTTTTGATATAACCGAAGCCAAAAGCTCCTTCTTATCCTTCTGGTAAGCGAATGTATAATCATGGACATTTACTTCTATCATCCCGACCATCTCGGCTCAACCTCCATAATCACAAACTCTTACGGCGAAATCACCCAAAACATCTCCTACATCCCTTACGGTGAAATCTTCGTGGAGGAGACCGCAGGCGGATGGCAGTCGCCATACTATTTTAGCGCAAAAGAATTGGATGAGGAAACGGGACTTTACTACTATGGGGCGAGGTGGCTGAGTGTGGATCCGATGCTTGAAAAGTATGTGGGGATAAGTCCGTATAATTATTGTGCGGGGAATCCGGTGAAGTTGGTGGATCCTGATGGAAGGAATTGGGTGATGAGAGACGTAGATGGAGCGACAGAAGTTTATTACGATAGGAATGTAACCTCTCAAAAAGATTTGAGTAATGACAAATATGGTGCTGTGATGTTAGAGGATGGAGCATCTTTAGTCGGGTATACATTTTATAATGACCATCAGGACAACAAGAATGGGAAAGTGTTTAATGCGTCAGGCGTGCAAATCAACCAAAAGAAACCTATTCGGACAAGTGACGGAAGTCATTATGTGGATATATTCTGTGGAGTTGCCGATGATTGTGTGGATGCAACCACATTACACAATAATTACTTTGGTACAAGTTACACTGGTCCTGATAACCCTAAATGCTATAATGCTAAATATGATAATTTTGATTATAAGCCTTTGAATTGGAGTGAAAATTGGTCTATATATCATGACATAGCATATTCAAACATAGGCGCATCTGGTATAGATGGTGCCCTATATGATCCTCGTGTTCTTGGTGCTGATTTTGCATTTGCGCAAGAAAATCTCATCACGGTTATCTTTAATTATAAAGTTTCTGATCGCTTCCGGTCATTGGGTGCGTCAGCTTTATTTACCGCAATAGGATTCCATAAAATAAATGTGAATATCTCCAACGCCATTAAAGATGGCGTCAAATCCATCTTTGATGGTGTAAAAGATTTTCATGATGGTATATATGATTTCACAAAAACAATAAATACACCATGCTGGCCATGAAAAAGATTTTATTTGTCTTATTTTTTGTCACGATGCTACTTTCTTGTGATGAATGGATAAAAAAAATAGGGGGAGGTCCTTATTATGTTTTCAATATAACTCCTATAAAATTGGTGGAACGAATAAAGATTTATAAATCAAAGAATGTCTGTTGTGATGTGGTAGAATACAACGATTCCACCATGACTTTCAGTTCTTCAGATGGATATTCTTACATATATTACTCAGATGATGAGCATCCTTTAGTGCATTATAATTTTAAAATATACGACTCCACTTATAATAGTATTGCAATTTGTTCGATTAATTTAGGTCGGTACGGGAGCAGTAATGCTATTTACAAGGGATATGTTCGCATTGGCGGGTATGCCTTTCCTCAGATAGTAGACTCTTCAAGTTGTGGAGTCTATAAAAAAAGAGATAGCTTATCTTTTATTGATTCCCGTTTAAATTATTTTGATATCAAAAAAGAGAGTCCGGAACAAGAGATAGTGATGAAGAGTGTTGAGAATTTTCTCGACAAAATAGGAATTTATAAAGTTTCTTTTTCGGGCGTGGCGCAAAAATGAGTTGAATGACTTTTGAGGGAAATAATGAAAGTATTGCTGTGAAAGGAAATAAACTCCTTTGTTACCCACAGAGGCGAAGCCATGCCCGCCCGTGACATACACCAACAAACACCGAGATAGGAATCTTGCTATAATTTTGCTAACTTTGTAAAAACAAAAAGGGAAAGTTATGGGCTTGTATCTGAATCCGAATGCGAACGCATTTGAAGACGACAAAAACACGAGAATATACATCGATAAGTCTTTGGTCATTGATGAATTAAATAAATTGGTCAGCACCAAAGAAGACTTTGTATGCATATCCCGTCCCCGTCGTTTCGGGAAAAGCATGGTGGGCAACCTGATTTCCGCCTATTACTCGAAGGGATGCGATACCCGTGAGATTTTCAGCCAGATGAAAATCGGTCACGTACCCGAGTTTGGCAAGTACTTGAATAAGTTCAACGTCATCAAGTTGGATTTGAATGAATTATACCAAAATGCGAACAAAAAAGGAGAAGAAGCACAACTTATAAGTCAGATTGACAGACGTGTTGCAGAAGAATTTAAAATGCAATTTAAGAATGTCAGATTTTCGGAAGAAGACAACAGCATAGACCAGTGCATATTGCGTGTCTATGCCGAAACAGGTGAGAAATTTGTCATCATCATCGATGAATATGATGTTTTGATCCGCGAGCGAGTGCCCCAGCCACTTTTCGATAAATATTTGAGCTTCTTAAACGGTCTTTTCAAGGGGACCACCATCCGTCCTGCCATCGCTCTTGCCTACATCACGGGCATTATCCCCATTGTGCGTGACAAGGTGCAGAGTAAGCTGAATGAGTTCACCGAATATACTATGCTTCGACCACGACAGTTCGCTGGCATGATCGGCTTCACGAAGGAGGAGGTGAAGGGTCTGTGCGAAAAATATGACATGGACTATGACGAGTGTCTCCGATGGTATGACGGATACAAAATGTCCGACACCGTGAGTGTCTGCAATCCGCTTTCCATCGTCACCGCCATCCTCGACCGTGAGTTCGACAGTTATTGGTCCACTACGGGTTCTTTCGAGGTGCTTCGCGACTATATCCTTATGGATTTTGAGGGTATTAAGCAGGATGTGATCAAGATGATTTCGGGTGAAAGCGTCCCTGTCAACGTGCTGAAATTCCAAAACACCTTGGAGAGCGTCAACTCCCGAGATAATGTCTTCACCTATCTCATCCATTTGGGCTATTTGGCCTACAATCGGGCAGACAAGAGTTGTTACATTCCTAACGAGGAGGTACGTATCGAATGGATCAATTCCATCGAGGATTCTGCAGACTATAAGAAGATCATGGAAATAGTCAACACCTCCAAGATACTCCTCGATGACACCATCAACGGCAACGAAGAAGCCGTGGCAAAAGCCCTCGATGCCGCCCACTCGATGGTGACCAACCCGTTGACCTACAACGACGAGCACTGTTTTCAAAGCGCCATCTGCTTGGCCTATTTTTACGCCAACACGCGTTACACGCTGATTAAGGAATTGCCGACGGGCAAAGGCTATGCCGATTTGGTGCTCATTCCGTTCCTGCCTAACATTCCAGCTTTGGTCATTGAGTTGAAGCACAATAAGAGTGCGGAAAGTGCCCTCCAACAGGTCAAAGATCGAAACTATTGCCAAGCCCTCGAAGGCTACTACGATAATCTGCTTTTCGTAGGCATCAACTACGACGAAAAGACGAAAGAGCATTCTTGCAAGATCGAAAGGTTTGTGAAGGGGTAAATTGAATACTCATACCCAATAGGGAAAGAAATGACGAGCCTTTGTCACCCACAAAGGCGAAGCCATGCCCGCCCGTGTCGAACACCAAGATTACAATCTTGCTCTAAACATGCACATCTCATGAACAATACTTACTTTTCTATTTCCTATATTTCCCGTCAATGTGGAAATTTGTGAGTAGCCCAACGTCTCCGAAAAGAGTTATTGCCAATATGGCGCTAACACCCCCATACGAATAACCAATTTCTCATTTCTTGTATTTTAGTGGTATGGTTTAAATCAGTAAGTTACGGAAAACAAAAAAGGGAATCCGAAGATTCCCTTTTTTTATCGTGGTACCCAGACCCGGGGTCGAACCGGGATGGAAGTGAATCCACTGGTGTTTGAGACCAGCGCGTCTACCGATTCCGCCATCTGGGCATTCGCCTTGAGGTTCCCCTCAATTGCGGTGCAAAGGTACGACTTGATTTTTAATCTGCAAACATTTTGTCTCTTTTTTTTGAAGAAAACAGCGCTATTTTTCTCTGAGGATAGTGGAAACCGCACAAAATTCCTATCTTTGTGGGCGGTTGAAAATTTTTATAGAATACTCCTTATGTCATGCTTTTCAATACATTATCTTTTTTTACATTCTTATTGATTGTATATATAGCATATCTATGTTTCTTTTCTAAGAAGACAACTTTGCGGAATGCATTTTTGTTGATTGTCAGTTATTTATTTTATGGATGGTGGGATTATCGATTCCTGTTGCTCATTTTCTCAGTCTCTTTGCTTAGCTTTTTTAGCGGAAAATATATTGAGGAGAAACGGGGCGACGGAAACAAATCGAAGTTGATTTTGTGGGCGAACATATCGGTGAATCTCCTCTTATTGGGATATTTCAAATATGTCAACTTCTTTATTGATAGTGTGAAATCCTTTTTGGAAATGCTCAATTGGCAGGTCGATTGGCCTACTTTGAACGTCATACTTCCAGTTGGCATTAGTTTTTATACCTTCCAGGCCCTGAGTTACACGATTGATGTGTATAAGGAGAAAGTCAAGGCGACGGAAAATGTCGTTTCTTATTTTAGCTACATCGCATTTTTCCCTCAGCTGGTTGCGGGACCGATAGAGCGGGCTTCCAATATGTTGCCGCAATTTTCGGCTCCGTTTAAATTCGATTATGACAAGGCTCGGCAAGGCTTTCTGTTGATTGCTGTCGGTTTGTTTAAAAAGATGGTGATTGCGGATCGTTTGTCTGTCTATGTGGATGGCGTATGGGGTAACCTGCAAGGTGCTGATGGCTATTCTCTTACGATGGGTTTGCTCTTCTTCTCGTTCCAATTATATTTGGATTTTTCTGCTTATTCGCAGATTGCGATTGGAACGGCTCGTTTGTTCGGTTTTGAATTGATGCAGAATTTCAATAGTCCTTATTTGTCGGTCTCTTTTGCTGATTTTTGGAAAAGATGGCATATTTCATTGACCTCTTGGTTCCGCGATTATCTTTATATCCCTTTGGGTGGTAATCGGAAAGGAACCTTTTTTACTTATCTGAATATCTTTATTGTCTTTTTTGTTAGTGGCTTATGGCATGGCGCTTCCTGGACGTTCGTGATTTGGGGCGGACTGAATGGCCTCTTCTTGATTCTTAACAAACTATTGAAATGGAATCCCACGAACCTTGTCACCAAGCTTTTGGGCGCCGTCGTGACCTTCTCTTTCTGGACTTTGTCGCTCAGTTTTTTCAGGAGTCAATCTTTGTCTGATGCTATGTATGTTTTGACAAATCTAGGTTGGGGTCAATCGGACTTGTTATATAGTTTCGGGTTGAATAGCATGGAATTTGGCTTCGTCGCTAAACTGTTGGTGCTTCTTGTTCTTGCGGAGTTGTTATTGGAAAAGAAAGAGGCTCTGTTTTACAAGGTCTTGAACTTTGCGCCAGTGAGATGGGCTGTGTATATATTATTGCCTTTGGCCATCGTCTATTTGGGCGTTTATGGCTCTAGTGATAATTCGTTTATTTATTTTCAATTTTAAGGGCTATGGCAAAGAAAAAGAATAACAATAATAGGGTTCAGCAGACTAATGTGAATGAGACGGCAGCTCCTGCTGTGGAGAAGGCGCCAGCTCCTGCTTGGCTTAAGAGCAAGTCTATGTTGCTCCTGAAACTCTTTTTCATCTTGGCAGTTGTCTTGTTCTGCATCCATTATACAGATGAGAAGAAATATTTTGATCCGGATATGGAGGGGGCTCCTCAGGCGACATACAAGCGTTGGGACTCTTTCTATGAGTTGACGAGAGAGGATTCTATTGATATCCTTGTTTTGGGAAACTCTCATGCCAACCATTCGATAAATCCGAAGAATCTGAGCGCGACGACGGGAACCATCAGTTTTGTCATGGCCCAAAATGGTGCAGACATCGCGGATGCCTATTTCTCTCTTGAAGAGGTGTTGACCAAGACCACTCCTAAGTTGTGCGTGGTGGAAACCTTCCCTTGCATCGCGGAAAAGAAAAAGACAAAAAGGGAGAACGCCATTTCCAGGATGAAGGGCTTTTCGGCACGAAGGAATTTTTATCTGAAGATGAAGTCGATGCCGGATCTCTATGAGTATGACGATTATTTGGCTGCTTGGAGTCCAACGGTCAGAAATCATGAGTTCCTTTTCCGGGATACGGCTCAAATCAACCGCAATATCTTGTTGAAGAAGAAACCCAATTTGCGTAAGAAAGTCGCATTTGACACGATTCCTCTCTATTTGGGGCGTATGGTGCGTTTCCAGTCGGGATTGTCGGACAGCCTTTTGAAACTCTATAAGGAGAAGGGGGCTCGAATCGTTTGTTCGGATACAAGCAGTACGAATGCGGTGATTCAACCTGAAACGGAATACTATTTCCGTAAGATAGCCGAATTGTGCAAGCAACATGATATCACCTTGCTTTTTTTGACGGTCCCTATGTACCATAAGCATATCGAGAACTATCAATTCTGGCATGATGAGATGGCTAAGATAATAGATCCCTTGCAGGTGAAGTGGTATGATTTGCAGTTGGAGAATGATACGGCGGCTTATACGCCGGCCTGCTTTGAAAACACGTATGATTTCAATCAGCATATTACATACCATGGTTCGATGATCACCACCTACAAATTGGCCCATTATATACATGATAGCTTGAATGTGACTTTCCCCGATCGGTTAAAGGACGCTCATTGGAATCAACTCTTTTATGCACAGGAGGGATATTTCTTCAATTGCCTGCCGAAAGAGCAAGATTCTGTTCGTCGTCTTATTACGAAAGATCAAGAGCTTAATGGCGGCGTGAAGGTGAAGGCGCTTTTTTATGAGGAGACTCCTCAATTTAGGAATATGTCCGTCATGGTCGAGAAGGTGAAGGCATCGGATAGCCGGAGTGGGCTGAAACTATTTCTCAGGGGACGGGCGAAAGGCCGTGTTTATGAGAATGTTCCTCTCCATGCCCTCAAAGTTAATGCTATAGATCCAGTTTACCATGATTTATACATGGTTCCTTTTGTGAAGGATTTCGAACCTGATTCTCTTATGTCCATTGTTTGGGATGAAAAGTAGTCTTGTGCTGAGAAAAACAGATAAGGGCGGTTCTTTGGTTTTGCCTTAGAACCGCCCTTTTTTACGTATCTCCTAATCTCTTTGCTTAAAGAGGCTTGATTTCGCAGATGGCGATAGCCATGCTTTTGATTTCGGATTTTGGAATTTCAAATGACTTGTATTTGCCATTGGCAAATTGAGCTTCAATATGATTGTCGTCGTTGCCTGGGTAAGGGTTGCAGATGATTACGCCTTGGCTGGTTGACAAAGCGTGAGGGCGGCCCCACTGCACGAATTTACCGATCTCTATCTGTCTGCATAGTACGACAGCGTTGGCAGAGATGGTTGAGTCCATCATATCGTTTGTCATACGAATGGCAAATTCTGCTTGCTTGAAGTCTGAAATGTAGAATTGACCATTCTCTTCACATAGTTTCAAGTTCTCACCATCAAATCCTTTCATCTCGTTTTGTCTGAGGATGGAAAGCTTCTTTACGTTCGTGCTCTCCGAGCGCTCTTTCCTCTCGATTTCTCCTTCACCGAAAAGAATCCATTCGGGACTGATATTGAAGTCCTGACAGACCAAAGCGATAGAGTCAACACCAGCATTCATCCTCTCTTTCAAGATCTCCGAAAACTTAGAGTTGGAGATGCCGAGATGCCTAGCAATGATGGTTTTGTTCACATTTCGGTTGCTTTTCAAAATGTGGTCGATAGCTTCAATAAACCGCTTGTTAAAAGTTTCTTTTTTCATCTTTCATTAATTTAAGTGAGTAAAACAAATCGGTTCGTATCCAAAAATAGTTATTGGGTTGAAAGCCAATGCCGCCAGAATGAGTTAGAGCGTACTATTCTTTTGATAGTTTACCATAAAGGAGTCAGTTCGTTATTTCTCCCTTGATTTGTGTGATAATTCATTTTTTTGTAAAAGTATGAATTTCATTTTGAATATAAATCTATTTTGGCCTTTTTTCTTTTGACTTTTATCAAAATTTGGTTTTTTCTTGGTTTGAATGCCTTTTTTCTCGCTTTTTCGTTGCTTTTTTCTCTAAAAAAATCCCTCTTTGGCTCTCTTTTTTCCCTATTTCTTCTCTTCTGTAACTAAAACTTCCGATAACCATAAGCCTGCCTCTTATTCTCAGTTTCCTGCTACAGTGAATATAAAACTATTTGCAAATCAATTCTTAATAAAAATAATTGTCTTTTTTTATGCATTATCTTGAACGGATTTTTGGAATGTTTTCTTTAAAATTTGAATCTTATCAATATCTTGCAAGCCGAGGTCTTGGAACCTTTTATCTCTTCGTTGCCGGAACCTATATTCTCCCTCCCGTCTGTGTAAAAAGTTACACCATATTTCATGTAAAAAGTAATTGCGGAGGTGAAATCCCATTGCATATTTATGCATCCTTTGTGTCCTATTCCATAGTGGCAGGGGATGGAGAAAACGTGGAGAATGTCTTTCTCGTAAAGGTATATTCTGTTTTCGTAATTTGGGGTATGAAAGTAGGTATAGCGTAAAGAGATTTTGAAATGGGCTGGCAACTGGGGAAAGGAGATGTCTTGTGCGGCAATCCATCCATAGGAGGAGGAATTTTCCCCGGCTTGGTGGCAGTTTCCTTCTGCGATGGTTTGCATCTCGATATGTTCCCAGCGTTTGCATCGGACGCCGCAACGGAGGATTCGTTTCTTCTCTTCTATTGTGCCTTGCTCTCCTGATTGGTCCTTCTCTTTTCGTTTTTCCTTGAATTTTAAGTAGGCGGATACCTTTTTCCCGCAGGAAATGGAAAGGTAGCCTAAATAGTCGTAGCCCGAAGAGTGTGGGCGAGAGGTGGAGTATCTCATCCAAGGGAATGTGTAGGCGTCGGCATAGAGCGACAGAATCATTCTTTTGATAGGTTTGAATTCGCTGCCCACATAGAGACCTTCTTCGTTTTCGATACGGGAGTTCTCGGCGAATCCGTTGGCGTAGTTGGCTTGGTATTCGGGTGAGTATCGGCGGTATAGTAGGAGGAATCCTGCTCTTGACGAGGGGAAGAGTCGGCATCCGTTGAGTAGTGCGGTCCCCTTGTTTTTGTCTGTGGCAAATTCACCGAAGAGGTAAATTCGTTTGAAGTAGAGCGAGTAGTCGATGCTTCCGTTCCAATGCTGGTCTGTTTGCGATAGTTTGTATTGGTTGTAGGCTTTCTCGGCAGGGTGGAGCGTATCGCCGTAGCGATAGGAGAGGAGGGTGCAACCTAATTTGGCTCGGCTGCCTGCATAGGAGAGGTTGGCCCCCATGATTTTTTCTTGGGTAACCTCTTTTTTGTCTAGCTCGTTTGCCGTTCGGTGCAATCCGTCTGTCTTGAACGAGGTGATGTGTCCCTCTTTGGAAAGATTGGCATCGATGGCGTGGTTGGAGTAAAAGCAGGTGGCTTCGAATTGTTTCCAAGCGATTGTGGCACCGCCGCCCCGCAGGTAGCCGTTCTCTCCGATGGAGGTGTAGGGGAAGAGACCACGGTTGCGTTGGAGCGAGTTCAGTACGTCGTTCGATTTTCCGATGATGCTGCTTGTCCCGATGACGAGCCCTTGCCCGAAGTTGGCTTTGAAGTCGCCTAAACAGATGCGTTTGAATAGACCTATATTATTCATTTGTAGAAAGGCGGACCGGAAGTCGAAGACTCTCTGCTCGCCCCTCCAGAAAGCTTCGCCAGCATCCTTTTCGCCAGAGAATCCAATGGAAAATAGGTCGTCGAAACGTACCTTATATTTTATATAGTAGTGGTTGGGGTCGCCTAAGTAAGGAGATTGCAGGGTGGAGTCGGAGGTTTGGTAGCCTCTCTTGTTTTCTAAGGTACGGTCGTATCGGCAGTGGAGGTTCTGCTCCCGGTTGTGGAGTCGTTGGGCCAACCTTTTTTTCTTTTGTTCTGAAATATATACGTAGGGTTTGATCTTTTCGATTTCGTTAGGGCTGATGCTTTCGATGCATTTCAGTTCGTAGAGACTGAGGAATGGACCATATAGATTTCTGTGTGTCACGATGTTATCGGCCGTCAGTTGGCTCATGCCTGGGATGCGTAGCAAGTCGTCGATGGAGGCTCTGTTCAGCTCTATTTTTGTTTTGGCGAGCAGGTCGATTTCTTCGCTTAAAAGTTCGAAGTCGATGGAACTGTTCTCTTCGTCGGCAAAAGATTCAGAGAGTTCAATCAGCAGGTCGTCTGCCACTTCTTGCGAGAAGACAAATTGGTTGCAAATAAGGAGGATGCAAAAGAACAAATTCTTCATGTTGATTCTTTGTTGTAGGGGTTAAAATTTGGAGCCGACGCCAATGGCAATCGAGTAGCCTAATTGGTTGTGGAAGGATCCTGAAAGGTCTAACCTCAGTTGCGTGAGGTCGAAACCGATGCCGAATGTGGGCAAGACGGGGAGAAACTTGAATCCGCAGCGGAAGGAGGCTCTTTCGTAGGTGAACTCGAAGCCGTTTTTGATCTGCCAATCTTCCCATTGGGTCTCCTCTAGTTCCAAGCACCATTGGGCATTGTCCAACAATTGGAAAGCCCCGCCAACCGTGGTGGTATGTCCGCTTTTACCCTCTCCTTCGGAGTCGGTTAGCTTGGATTCTATCAGATTGTGTATCAGTACTTCCAATGTGACTTTAGCGGTGGCTGACCAAGTCGCACCTATATCGTTTTGGAGGCTGTTTCGATCTTCTTGGCACCCTGTGAAATGGAGGTGTTTCAGTCGGATGGCCGTTCCCAGGCTCCATCTTTCCGAAAGTTTTTTGCCTATACCGTAATGGAGAGCGGTGTAGTGGTAGTGCTCGTATCCGAAATGTTCGAATTTTAGGAGTTGGTGTGCCCATTGAGTTGGGTAAAGGAGGCTGGCTTCCCAATAACCCAGTTCTTTCACGCCATATTTATTGTGGTAGTCGGCGTAGGCGCATCGGGTTGTTTCGTATGTGGCTGTGGCTGGATTTTCGAAGTTGGGGGAGCGGAATAGGGTCTCTCCCATGGACGATGAGACGGGGTTGGCCACCTCCCTATGGAAGAGGTCTGTCGCTCCAACGGCTGCTTGTAGTAGCCAGAATAGAATGAATGTTGTGGTGCGCATAGCAAATAAAACGGCGAATTTCCGCCAAACAAAACAATATTTTCTTGAATTTTCTCGGGACAAAGTTAATTGTTTTTGTTGGTAAAGTTGTCTTCTGCTTGTGAAAATGTCGGTTTCTGTTGATAGTAAACGAATTGGAAGAAGAAAAATCCATAAATCTTACTTGGAAAAATTTGTACCTTGAAATTTAATCACTAAATTTGAAAATTAAACTACGCTTGGAGGTCTTGATTCGGGGTTTTGCGTAAAGGCGTAGCTGATAGTTGAATAGCTAAAAAATGGACAGATTGTTTGTATGAGTATTTCGCACTCAATTTGTTTTATCTAAAAAGAGAAAGTATGAATAAGTTTTTAAAGTATATAGTTGTTTCGATGCTTGGAGCGATGGCCTTTTTTTCAGCAAAGGCGCAAGATGTTCCAGTCAACATGGAGAACGTAGTATTTGCATACATCGAGGATGGAGATACGATTCCACAGTTGGTTTTGCCTACGATTTATGTCTTTCCTGCATTGAAGTTTGAATCCAGCAAGCAAGAGAAGTTCTATTGGAAGACGGTGCGTGACGTGAAGCGTACACTTCCCTATGCGAAAGCCATCGGAGCAACGTTGCAACGTATCAATGCCGAATTGGAGAAGATTCCAGAAGAGAAAGACCGAAAAGCTTATATGAAGTCGATGGAGGAGGAGTTGATCGGCCAATACGAGTCGGATATGCGTAAGATGACCTTGTCGCAAGGAAAAATGCTCATCCGCTTGGTGGATAGGGAGTGCGACCAGACCTCTTACGAGTTGATTAAGCAATATCGAGGCGGCGTGCGCGCATTCTTTTGGCAGGGTTTTGCCAAATTGTTCGGTGCTGACTTGAAGACGACCTACGACAAAGACGATAAGGATAAGATTGTGGAGCGCGTCATCATTCTTGTTGAGGCTGGTCAGTTGTAAAACTATTGAACGGAATGTGATATGAGAAAATCGTATAAGACTCTTCCGTTTATTCTTCTGGCGATCTTTATGCTTGTGCGTCATAATTCTGTTGATTTATCTTCATTTCAAAATTCGTTTTTAGACAATTCGAGTCCCTTGATTCGTTATGAAGGTCGAATCCTTGAGACGGATAGTTCGATGAGAATGGATTATCCGGGTACGCGTTTCGCCATAGGGGTTGAGGGCGCAGGTAAGGTCTATGCTTCACTTAAGCCGAATGCGGGTTACTATATTTTGTTCGTAGACGGTAAGGAGCGGGCTCGAATAAATACCCATGAAGCACCGAAGGTGTCTCGTCTTTCAAGCATGAGAAGTCTCTCTCTTGTAGATACGTGTGAAACTTTGAGGGACGGGGCTGATTCCTATTTCCTTGATTCTTTGGGAGAGGGTAAGCATGAGATAGAGTTGATGCTAATCTCGGAGGGCATTTTTTGTCAGCCGGCATTCTATGGCTTTGAATACGAGGGTGAGATGTCTTGGTTTGCCTTGGAGCGTCGACCTCATCGTCTTGAGTTTATCGGAAATTCCATCACCTGTGGTTATGGGGTGGAGGCCGCTGATGAGAATTGTGCCTTTAATGATTCCACTTCCAATTTCGCGAAATCCTATGCTTTCTTGACGGCGAAAGCTTTTGATGCGGAGATGATGGTTGTGGCTCGTTCGGGCATCGGTGTCTATCGTAATTATGATGACAAGCCGGAGGGCTCGCTTCGTCCTATGCCGATTGTTTATCGGAATGTCCTGATATCAGAGGAGGAGACTCAATGGGATTTTTCCTCTTATCGGCCGGATTTATTGATTGTCAATTTGGGTACGAATGATTTGAGTACGCCAGGGTTCCGTATGGAATTGGTGGATAGTGCCTATCGTAATTTCTTGGATGAGGTTCGTGAACATTATCCAGATACGAAGATATTATTGCTGACAGGCTGCATGTTACATCCGACGCCGGTCTTGGATGAGTTTAAGGCTCGGTTGGATACGATTGTGGCGGAACGGAAGCGAAAGGGGGATGAACGGTTGTACCGTTTGGATTTTGAACCGCAGGATGGTTCGTTGGGTTATGGTGCGGATTGGCATCCTTCTCAACGTCAGCAGCAGAAGATGGCGGATACGTTGATTCCGTTTGTCTCTTCTATTATGGGCTGGTGACTTGTGTTTGAGTTCGGACCTTACATCCTTTGGGGGCTATATTTTCAGAAATAAAAAGAGGTGTTTTTTCAAATGCACCTTGAAAATCTATTAATTAAATTTGATTGTCTTATGGCTTTTTGGAATAGATTGAAAGAAATATTAGGCTTGTCAGGGGAAAACTCAGAGAAGAAAGAACCTGTCAGTCAGGCTGATTTGAGGGGCTCTGGAAAGGATTCGGCGAAGGAGTCCGACTCCGCAGTGGTGGAACGAGAAATGGAACTTGTTCAGAAGGTTCTTCTCCAAATGGAAAATGAGGAAGTCAAACCTTTTCTTCGTATCGAAATCACGGATGCTCCAGTTTCGTTTTTAGGTAGTAAGGTGGGCGGAACTCCCTATCTCCCTTCGGATGCTTCGGTGCCGTGTGATTCGGAGGGGAATCCCCTTCGCCTATTGGCTCAGATTGATTGTAGGGATCTTGTCGCTTTGCCTGATTTCCCGCATACGGGTTTATTGCAATTCTGGATTGGTCAAGATGACAGCAACGGTCTGTTTGATGATGAAGGCCATCGTGTCATTTGGCATGAGACGATAGATGAACAAGTGACGGAGGAGTCTGTCCTTGCAAAACTCGCAGCATTCCCTCCGGCTGAGGAGGACTATTTCCCTGTGATTGAGGAGTTCTCCATCTCTTTTAAGGAAAACCGTGAACCCCGCTCATTTGGAGATGTTCGCTTTAATCAGATATTTACGTCCAAGTACAATGCGATTTCGGAAAATCCTATTGAGCACATCTACGATCTTTCTGATGATGCGTATGAGTTGATCGATGAATCTGTGAAAGGTGGCGGACATAAAATAGGAGGGTATCCTGCGTTTGCGCAAGAAGACCCGCGTGAAGAGGAGGATGAACGTACGGTTCTGTTGCTGCAGTTGGATAGTGAGGAGCCTTATATCATGTGGGGCGATTGTGGACTCTGTGGCTTCTTCTGTTCGCCAGAGGATTTAAGGCGGTGCGACTTCTCTAATGTTCTCTATAATTGGGACTGCTATTGAAAAGGAGAGGTGCAAATTTTTTTCGAATGGGTCACTTTGTTAATTATTTATAGGAGGTGGGTATATGTCATTGTTAACGGATAGGATGCGGAAGTTGGCCAATGACCTCTTGATTGAAAAGGATGAGGCATGGGAAATGGATATAGCCCAAAAGGCTCTTGATGCGTTACGAAGGGAGGTAAGGCGTCCTTTTCTTCGTATGAAGCAGACGGAAGGCCCCGTCTCCCTTTTTGACAGCAAATTCGGAGGAATTCCTTATCTTCCGTCGCCGGAGGCAGTGCCGATGGGAGCGGATGGAATGCCCCTCCGTTTGTTGGCTCAGATCGATTGCAGACAACTGGTTTCCCTCCCGGATTTTCCCCATGTCGGACTATTGCAATTTTGGATCGGGCAAGACAGCTGTTTGGGAAGTTATGATGAAGAGGGTTTTCGTGTCCTTTGGCATGAGACGGTTGATGGCAGTGTGTCGGAGCAGTTGGTGCGTGGTTGGTTGGCTTCCTTGCCCCAGCCTGAGGTGAGTTATTCTCCCATATTAAAAGAGAGTGGCATCTCCTTTACGCCTGATAGCGAGACTTTCCTCTCCAGTGAAGATGTGTTTTTTGAACCGGCATTTATCTCTAAATTCAATGAATTGTCGGAGGTTATGCCGATAGAAAATATGGACGATCTTTTTGAGGAAACGAGATATATGATTTATGATGCGTTGGATAAGTGTCCTTGGACCAAGGTGGGCGGATATTCTTATATTAGTGATGAAATTAGGGAACGGAAGGATAATCAAACGGTATTGTTGTTTGAGTTTCATCCGAAACCTCAAGATCTCTATATGCAGGAATACTTTTGTAAGCCTGATTATCTAAGGCTGATGGACGTGGATGATAATATGTGGCTACACTATCAGAATGAAGAAGTCTTTTGGGGCGAGTGTAGTTTCTTCTGTACGCCGGAAGAATTGAAACGGCGCGATTTCTCGAAAGTTATTTGTAACTCATCTTTTAGGAAGCCTCACAGAATCGTTGATTCAGATGAGGAATCTTTCTTTAATTATGCTCTGCCAATAATAGATTCAGAATTTCCTTTTTAAGAGTAGGCATGAGGGGATGGCAGAATAGTGATGGTAATGCGTTTAGTCGTGAAATAAAATGGTGAATTCTATGGTTCGATATGTATTTTCTTTATTGGTGTTATTAGGGTGTCTGGTCTCTTGCTCAAAGAAGCAGGCAGGAAGCACAGGATCTCCTTCGCTCACGCAGGATTCGACGGTTTTGAAGGTGGCTACTCTTTCTCGTTCCACCTCCTATTTCAACCTCCATGGGGAGGAGATGGGCTACGAATATGAGATGGCTTCTAAATTTGCCAATTCGTTGGGTCTGAAGTTGGAAATCCTTTTGGCAAAGGATATGGAGGAATTGGTCGATTTGCTTTCTAACGAGGAGGTCGATTTGGTGGCTTATCCGCTGACTATCACGAATGAGTATAAAGAAAAGGTGCGTTATACGGCCCATGAGTATATCTCCAACCAAGTTTTGGTGCAACGAAAGCCAAAGGGAGGAAAGAACAAGCTCTTGAATGATGTGACGGAGTTGATTGGCCGAAGTGTCTATGTCGTTGAAAACTCCAAGTATCATGAACGGTTGAAGAATTTGAACGGAGAATTGGGTGGCGGAATTGATATCCAGGTCGTTAGCAATGAGGAGGACGAAGAGTCGCTGATAAAGAAAGTCTCCAAAGGGGAAATCGACTTCACGCTGGCGGATAATAATATTGCGGATGTGAATAAGACCTACTATTCGAATATCGATGTCCATTTGAAGGTCGGTTTTGACCAACGTTCGGCATGGGCTGTAGGTTTGGAAGCGGATAGTCTTTGTAAGGTGGTGAACAATTGGTTCAGCGAATCGAAGAACAACTATATTTATCAATATCTGTACGACAAATACTTCAAGCAGTCGAAGACGAGTTCGGGGGACTATAAGAAGTATATCGATAGCCGGACCATCTCTGCCTTTGATGGTTTGTTCAAGAAGTATGCTCCGTCGATTGGTTGGGATTGGAAATTGTTGGCTTCGTTGGCCTACCAGGAGTCTCGATTTCAGCCTACGGCCAAATCATGGGTAGGGGCGAAGGGCTTGATGCAGTTGATGCCTCATACGGCAGTGGCGATGGGCATTGATTCGGCTCGGATTGGAGAGCCCGAAATGAGTGTCCGTGCGGCAGTCTTGTATCTGAAGTCTGTGGAGCGTCATTTCATGGCCATAGAGGATAAAAAGGAGCGCACGAAGTTTGTCTTGGCAAGTTATAATGCGGGCGTCGGTCATGTGAAGGATGCGATAGCTTTAGCAGAGAAGCATGGACGTAACCCTGCTGTTTGGGAGGGCAATGTGGCGGATTGCCTTTTGTGGAAGAGTAACCCGGAGTTTTTTAACGACCCTGTGGTCCGTTGTGGTTATCTGCGGGGCGTCGAGACTTTCCGTTTTGTGAGCGAAATCATGGTTCGCTATTTGGAGTATAAAGATGTGATAAAGGGGTAGGGGGTAATTAAGAATTGAAAATTGAGAGTTGTGGGATGCTTTGGCTATTCCAATTCTATCATCAATGTCCCTTTGGAAATATGCTTCCCTTTTTCTACGAAGATATGTTTTACGATGCCTTCGGTGTTTGATTTGATAAGATTCCCCATTTTCATAGATTCCAAAACAAGAAGGGGGGTGCCGATTTGGACCTTGTCGCCCTCTTGGATAAACAGCTCCGTTATGGAGCCGGGAATGATGGATTCGATCCGTTTGGGGTCGATTCGTTTGTATTCTTTCCTTCTTTCTGCCTTGGCGGTCAAGTAGGTCTTGAAAACGGAACCATCCTCCGTAATGAAGTCTATGAGTTGCTTTTGTTCTTTTTCCATGACGATTAAAATGGAGGAAGTCCGTGTTTCTTGTTGGGGCGAAGTTCGCTTTTGTTTTCGGAGAGACGGAGAGCGTAGGAGAGTGTCTTCCTTGTCTCTTGAGGGTCGATGATGGCATCAACATACCCTTTCTCTGCCGCCACGTATGGGTTGGCGAATTTCTCCTTATATTCTTGTATCTTGGCTTGGCGGAGCGCCTCTTGGTCTTCCGCTTCTTTGATCTCTTTTCCGAAGATGATGTTGGCAGCTCCTTCTGGGCCCATTACGGCGATTTCGGCGCATGGCCATGCGAAGACGAAATCTGCACCGAGATGGCGGGAGTTCATGGCTACGTAGGCACCTCCGTAGGCTTTCCGTAGGATGATGGTGATCTTCGGAACGGTGGCTTCAGAGTAGGCGTAGAGCAGTTTCGCTCCGTGGCGGATGACGCCCGCATGTTCTTGGTCGATGCCCGGAAGGCACCCTGGCGTGTCTTCCAAGGTGACGATTGGAATGTTGAATGCGTCGCAGTAGCGGATGAACTTGGCCGACTTGTCAGCCGCGTCGCAATCCAAAACGCCCGCCAGATAGAGGGGCTGGTTGGCAACGAAGCCCACCGTCTCGCCTTCGATTCGACCGAATCCTACTACGATATTCTTTGCGAAGAGTTCGTGCACTTCGAAAAATTCGGAACGGTCAGTAACCGCTTTGATGACATCCCTTACATCGTAAGGTTGTTTAGGGTCATTGGGAATGATTTCGGCTAGTTTGCCTTTGAAACAAGGTGCGAAAGATTCTTGTTTCTCTTTCTTCGCGTCGTTGCTGCTCGGAATGTAGGAGAGCAGTGTCTTGATCTGTTCGAAGCACTCTTTTTCGCTTAATGCGTAAAAGTGTGCGTTGCCTGATATTTCAGCGTGGGTGCGTGCTCCACCCAACTCTTCTTGACTAACTTTTTCGCCTAATACGGATTCGATGACGGCTGGTCCCGTGATGAACATCTTGGAGATGTTCTCCACTACGAAGACGAAATCCGTCAAGGCAGGGGAGTAGGCAGCTCCGCCGGCGCAAGGGCCGAGAATGACCGATATTTGGGGAATGACGCCGGAGGATATGGCATTGCGGTAGAAGACCTCACCGTAGCCGGCTTGGGCGTCTACCCCTTCTTGGATTCTGGCTCCTCCCGAATCGTTTATGCCGATGCATGGCATTTTCATCTTCAGCGCATAATCCATGATTTTGGCAATCTTGCGGGCATGGGTTAAACCGAGCGATCCGCCCATGACAGTGAAGTCTTGGGAGAAGATGCAGACGGGTTTCCCGTTGATGGTTCCTGTTCCGGTGACTACGCCATCCGATGGCAAGTTCTTCTTGTCCATGCCGAAGTTGTGGACTTCGTGTTTGGCGAAGAGGTCATATTCGAAGAAGGAATCTTTGTCCAACAGGGCATCGATACGTTGGCGGGCGGTTAGTTTGCCCAAATCGTTCTGTTTTTTGAGCGCAGCTTCTCCTCCTCCTAATTTGATGGCAGCCGCCCTTTCCTGCATTTTAGAAATTTCGTTTTCCATTGCCATGTCAGTATTTATTTAGGGGCTTTCCGGTATAGGATGGCGGCGATGATGGCGAACACGATGTTCGGCAACCATACGGCCAAGGCTGGGGATAGCGATCCGTTGATGGCGAATGTGGAAGATATGGTATAGAACATGATGTAGGAGAAGCTGAGCAGCAATCCGAATCCAAGGTTCAGACCCATACCTCCTTTAATCTTCTTGGATGACAGGGAAACTCCGATGAGGGTGAGGATGAATGCGGCAAAAGGGAAGGAGAATCGTTTTTCGTATTCGATCTCAAACTCCTTGATGGTACCTACACCACGGCTCTTCTGTTTCTCTATGTACTTTTTCAACTCACCGTTTTTCATCTGTTCGTACATTCCTTTGTAGGTGAAGAATTCGTCCGGTTCAACAGGGATGACCGTATCCACGCGTGCGCCTTTGGTCATTTTCTCGTACATTCCGTCAAAATCCCGTCGTATGTATTTTCGAATGCTCCAACTTTGGGCGGAATCCCAAACGATAGAGTCTGCCGTTATTCTGGAAATCAGCTTCTTACCGTCAAATTTTTCCAAAGACGTACGGAAACCTATATTGCTGTTTTTGTCGTAATAGTCGATGTAAAGGATCTCGCCGGGAGCAACTTCCATCTGAATTTTGGTGGCGTTGTCGCTTCTCTTTTTCTTTACGTACTCTTCTTGAAAGTCCAACCTTTCCGTGTTGGCAGGCGGAATGACGTATCCGCTAAGGATGAACGTGAGCAGGGCGATGATTCCGGCTGAGATCATGTAAGGACGCACCAACCGGTTGAAACTGGTACCCGTGGAGAGAATAGCGATGATTTCCGAATTCTCCGCCAATTTGGAAGTGAACAGGATGACCGCGATGAAGGTGAAGAGCGGACTGAACAGATTGACGAAGTAGGGGATGAAGTTGCAATAGTAGTCGAATACGATGGCCGATAGGGGCGCATTGTGTTCCATAAAGTCATCTATTTTCTCGGACACGTCAAACACAACGGCAATGACGATAATCATGGCGATGGACAAAAAGAAAGTGCCGAGGAATTTCTTTATGATGTAGATGTCTAGTTTCTTTAGCATATAGTAAGTATTAAAGTCGAGTGCTTAGTTTTGTGATCATGCTTCTTTTCCATTCGGAGAAGGTGCCTGCTATGATTTGTTGGCGTGCTTCCGTCACGAGCCATAAGTAGAATGCCAAATTATGGATGGAGGCAATCTGCATGGCAAGCAACTCTTCGGCAATGAAGAGGTGGCGGAGATAGGCCTTTGTGTAGGCGTGGTCTACGTAAGCGGTGCCGCAAGGGTCAACCGGAGAGAAGTCGTCCGCCCATTTTTTGTTGCGCATGTTCATGATGCCGTTTTGGGTGAAGAGCATACCGTTCCTTCCGTTTCGGGTTGGCATGACACAGTCGAACATATCCACTCCTCTTTCGATGGCTTCGAGTATGTTGACGGGAGTTCCGACGCCCATGAGGTAGCGAGGTTTGTCTTTCGGCAGAATCTCGTTTACCACCTCGATCATTTCGTACATGACTTCGGCCGGTTCTCCAACTGCAAGACCTCCGATAGCGTTGCCTTCCCGCTCTTTCGAGGCGATGAATTCTGCCGATTGTTGGCGTAAATCCTTATAGGTGCAGCCTTGCACGATAGGGAAGAAGGTCTGGGAGTAGCCGTATTTGGGCTCAGTCTCGTCAAAATGCTTTAGTCCGCGGTCGAGCCAACGATGGGTCATCTCCATCGATTTCTTCGCATATTTGTATTCTGCTGTTCCGGGCGTACATTCGTCAAGCGCCATGATGATATCTGCGCCGATGGTACGTTGTGTTTCCACCACGTTTTCAGGCGTAAAGATATGCTTGGAACCGTCGATGTGTGAGCGGAAGATGCAACCTTCCTCCGTGAGTTTTCGGTTGTCAGACAAGGAGAAGACTTGGAAGCCGCCGCTGTCGGTCAAGATGGGTTTGTCCCATCCGTTGAATTTGTGGAGGCCACCTGCTTTTTCTAGAATCTCCAGTCCTGGACGGAGGTAGAGGTGGTAGGTGTTGCCCAAGATGATTTGGGCTTTGATGTCGTCTTTTAGTTCTCGTTGGTGAACGCCCTTGACGGAACCCAAGGTGCCGACTGGCATGAAGATGGGGGTTAGGATTTCACCATGGTCGGTGCTTATCTTTCCTGCTCTGGCGTTGCTCTTGCTGTCGGTGTATTGAAGTTCGAATTTCATTGGACGAATTTGTAATGACTAAAATTACGATTTACAAAATTCGTTTTTTTTTCTCAAATAGGCAAATCTTTCTTTCTCCTGATTATAGGGATGATGTTTAAAGGGATTGGGCAGATTGGAAAATGAGAAAAATAAGAGGGTGTCACGATTTTGGAATAGGACAAAAAAAGAGGCGGAACTAATCCCGCCTCTCTGTTTTGATCGTATCTAACTGATTAGTATTGAACTTCTGCAGTAAGAACGTTGTTCTTGATGGAGATAACCTTGATCAAGTAGTACTTGTCACCGTCCTTGTAAACGAAGAAACGAGGGCACTCTTTGATATCGCGGCGGTCAGAGAAGTTTTCCATCTCCTCACCCTCTTCACCGAATGCTCTAACAGTAAAGGTAGAGTAGTCTTGGTATTGCTCCTCTTCGATTTCCTTTACTTTTCCAGTGAAGTATCTGATACCATCAGTATCGTTTACTTTGTAAGTCATGTTCAATGTTTTAGCACTCTCCTTCTTGTCGTTGTTTGCATCGAATACAATCAATTGCTTGTTGCACAAAGAACGAGTTGCGCTGTTGTAGTAAGTCTTAGCATCCTTGTTCTTGCATTGAGTTGTGAAAGAGAATGATTCAGAACCTTCTGTTGTGTTTACTTTTACAGAATATTTACCCAAAACACCAACGAAAGATACTTCTTGCATGTTGCTCTCTGATAGTTTGTTGTTTGCGCCAAGGAGAACAGAGTCGATAGTAACAACGTCTACCTTGTTTTCCCATTCGTTTGTAACGTTGATTTGGATAGAGTTGATAGCAGCGCTTGATGTTATAGCAAGAGTGATGATGTCATTCCCTTTCAAGCCATTTTCAGCTTTCTCCAAGTTTACTTTCGCGTCATCTTCTACTTTCTCTCCATTTATGGAATAGGTAATCTCTACACTATCGTCGTCGTCATCGTCTCCACAAGACGTGAACACAGCGCAGCTCAAAGAGAATAGAACTGCCAAAGTCGAAAATAAAAATCTTTTTTTCATGATCAATTTAAATTATGTGTTAGTTTTTAACGGCTACAAAAATACTCTTTTTTTCTAAGTCTATGTCAAATAGGAGAAAAAAGTGAATATTAAATAATTCAAAAAAGAGGATTTCACTATAGAATAATAGGTATAGTTTCGGGGTCATTGCTGGGATGATTTTCTGGTTTGGACATGATTTTGCCTGCCTTAGGCCTCCTTCCAATTACTAATTGTAGTTAATTTTTATTTGTCTCATCTTTTTTTTGTAATTTTGCACACTAAATAGGGAAGAGTGTCTATGCCTCTTCCGTTTGTGGTTAATAGAGTTCGGGGATTGTCTTCTTGCCATAAAATGTAAGGACAGTTTTTTCGGATTCTTAATCTAAAAAAGAAAGTAAAAGTATTTGTAGATGAATAAGATTGTCAGCAAGGAGAATTTCTCTGAGAATGTAATCAAGTTGGAAGTTGAGGCTCCTTTGATTGCAAAGTCGCGCAAAGCAGGACATTTCGTTATTGTCAGGGTGGATGAGAAGGGAGAGCGAATCCCTTTGACCATTGCCTCTGCGGATGTCGAGAAAGGTACGATTACGTTGGTTGTCCAAAAGATAGGTGTGTCTTCCACCAAATTGTGTTCATTGAACGTGGGTGATGAGATCTTGGACTTGGTTGGTCCGTTGGGTAGAGCAACCCATATTGACAATTTCGGTACTGTCGTTTGTGCAGGAGGAGGTGTGGGTGTCGCTCCGTTATTGCCTATCGTGGAGGCCATGAAGAAAGCCGGCAATAAAGTGATTACCATTTTGGCTGCCCGTACGAAAGATCTTATCATACTTGAGGAGCAGATGCGTAAATTCTCCGACGAGGTGATTATCATGACCGACGATGGTTCGTCTGGCCGCAAGGGATTGGTGACGAACGGTATTGAAGAGGTCGCTTCCCGTGAGAAGGTGGATTGCTGTGTGACTATCGGCCCTGCCATCATGATGAAGTTCGTCTCTTTGCTTACTAAGAAATTGGAAATACCTACAGTGGCTTCTTTGAATACCATCATGGTGGATGGAACAGGTATGTGTGGCGCTTGCCGTGTGACGGTTGGCGGAAAGACGAAGTTCGTCTGTGTGGACGGACCAGAGTTCGATGCCCATCAAGTCGATTTCGATGAGATGTTGATGCGTCTTGGCGCCTATAAGGAGGAAGAGAAAGCCGATATGTACAAGGTTGGAAAGTAAAAAATAAGGATTATTATGGCTGAAGATAGAAATGTGGCTTGGCGTGAAGAGTTGCGCAAGTCATTGTCAAATAAAGAGCGTACGTCGCTTGTCCGTGTGAAAATGAATGAACTCAACGCCACGTATAGAGCTCGCGTGCGCGAAGAGGTGAATCAGGGTTTGACAAAAGAGCAAGCTTTGCAGGAGTCAAAGAGATGTTTGGACTGTCCTAATCCGACTTGTATGCAAGGTTGCCCTGTTAGCATAAATATTCCTGGTTTTATTAAGAATATCGAGCGTGGCGAATTCTTGGAGGCTGCTAAGGTGTTGAAGGAGACGAGTGCTTTGCCTGCAGTCTGTGGACGTGTTTGTCCTCAAGAGAAACAATGCGAGTCTCAGTGCATCTACAAGCAAAAATTGAAGAAGGAGGCTGTGGCTATCGGTTATTTGGAGCGTTTCGCTGCTGATTATGAGCGTGAGAGTGGACAAATCTCCGTGCCTGAGATAAAAAATAAGAACGGAATCAAGGTGGCTGTGGTCGGTTCAGGCCCTGCCGGACTTTCATTTGCCGGTGATATGGCAAAGAATGGTTATTCGGTGACTGTCTTCGAGGCATTGCACGAAATCGGTGGTGTGTTGAAGTATGGTATCCCTGAATTCCGTTTGCCAAACCGTATCGTCGATGTGGAAATTGACAACCTCCGTAAGATGGGTGTGGAATTCGTGAAGGACTGCATCATCGGTAAGACTCTCTCGGTGGAGGATTTGGAGAAGGATGGCTTCAAGGGAATCTTTGTGGCAAGTGGAGCGGGTCTTCCTCGTTTCATGAATATCCCTGGTGAGAACTTCATCGGTATCATGTCTTCTAATGAGTATCTGACTCGTGTCAATTTGATGGATGCTTCCAATCCGGAGTACGACACTCCTGTCTATAAGGGTAAGAGAGTTGCTGTGATTGGTGGTGGTAACACGGCCATGGACTCGGTTCGTACGGCTTTGCGTTTGGGTGCGGAGCGTGCCATGATAGTTTATCGTCGTTCGGAGGATGAGATGCCTGCTCGTTTGGAGGAGGTTAAGCATGCGAAGGAGGAGGGTGTTGAGTTCATGACTTTGCACAATCCAATCGAATATTTTGGCGACGAGAAGGGTCGTGTGACGAAGATGCGCTTGCAGAAGATGGAGTTGGGTGAGCCTGATGCTTCAGGTCGTCGTTCTCCTGTCGAAATTCCGGGTGCAGTGGTCGATGTGGATGTGGATGAGGTTATCGTCAGCGTAGGTGTCTCTCCTAATCCGTTGGTGCCTAATTCCGTTTCTGGCTTGAACGTTAGTCCTAAGGGTACTATCGTGGTGAACGAGGGCATGCAGTCTTCTATCCCAATGATCTTTGCGGGTGGCGACATTGTCCGTGGTGGTGCGACGGTTATCCTTGCCATGGGTGACGGACGTGCGGCTGCCAAGGCTATGGATGAGTATTTGAAAAAGTAATACATATACGAAAGAGTAAGAAGGGGAGCGAATTGTCGATTTAGACAATTCGCTCCCTTGTGTTTGCGCCTTAGCCGTTCCTACCAGATTGATGAAAAGTTGTATAACTCCGAAATAATGCTTAATTTTGAAACCATCATCAGATTGGGGTTCCAATGCGGTGTAGTAAGGTTTAGATAATCATGAAAATAACAATATTAGGTACCGCCTATCCCTATCGGGGCGGCTTGACAGCTTTTAATGAACGATTGGCAAAGGAGTTTATGGCAGAGGGAGATCAGGTCAAAATCGAGACCTTTACCCTTCAATATCCTAATTTCCTATTCCCAGGCAAGACTCAATATTCAACAGAATCGGCTCCCGATGGATTGTACATCGAGCGTAGCGTCAATTCTGTCAATCCGTTTAATTGGTGGAGCGTGGGACGGAAAATCGCAAAGGATGCTCCTGATTTGCTGATTATTAAGTTCTGGTTGCCTTTCATGGCTCCTTGTTTCGGAACGATTGCCCGTTTGGTCAGCCGAAATGGTAAAACGAAGGTGGTCTCCATATTGGACAACATTATTCCTCATGAGAAACGGTTGGCAGACCGTCTGTTGTCGAACTATTTTGCCTCTTCGGTGGATGCGTTCGTGGCTATGTCAAAATCCGTGTTGAATGACCTTTCTCTCTTCGATAAGCAAAAACCGAGGGCTTTTTGCGCCCATCCGTTGTACGATAACTTCGGGGCTCAGAAGAGTCGGGAGGAGGCTTGTGCCGAATTGAATTTGGACCCTTCTGTCTCGTATCTCTTGTTCTTTGGCTTTATACGTGATTATAAGGGACTTGACATCTTGTTGGAGGCGATGTCGGATGCTCGTATCCGACAGAAAAATGTCAAACTGATAGTGGCTGGAGAGTTCTATGGCAACTCCGATAAGTATTTCGAGTTGGAGCGCCAGTTGAATTTGAAAGGGGCTGTGCTATGGCATAATGATTTCATCGCGGATAGTCAGGTATCTTCTTATTTCGCTGTCTCTGATATGGTGGTCCAACCTTATAAGTCCGCTACGCAGAGTGGTGTGACGCAGATTGCGTACCATTTCGAGAAGCCGATGTTGGTGACGAATGTGGGAGGTTTGGCAGAAATCGTACCGAATGGAAAGGTCGGTTATGTCGTAGAACCGAATGCTACAGCCGTGGCGGATGCGTTGTGCGATTTCTATGAAGGGGATCGTACACAACTCTTTACGGAAAATGTGAAGGAGGAGAAGAAGAAATATGCTTGGTCCCGTATGACGGGGACGATTAAATCTTTGGTTTAGTCCTCGCTGATGAGAATGCCCTCAATGCCGCAGTTCTGGGCAAATTCCATATCGGACGGCATGTCCCCAATCATGAGGCACCGCTGAGGATCGGTCTCGGGAAACTCTTTTTGTAGTTGCTTGAAGAGACCGGGTTGAGGCTTCCGGTTGGGGTCGTCTTTGCTGAGTGCGGTGCAGTAATAGATACGGTCGATGCGGCCTCCCGTTTGCTGGATCTCCTCTACCATCCTTTGGTGGATATCGTTGAGAGCCTCCTCGGTGAACAGGCCTTTGGCAACTCCTCGTTGATTGGTGACAATCACAATTCTGGAGACCAATTGGCTCCATTGGGGAATCGCTTCCAAAAAAGAGGGGATGAAGATGAATTCTTCCCAGCTCTTCACGTAATCGTTGGGGCGGAGTACATTGATGACGCCATCCCGATCCAACAGGAGTGTGTCGTATTTGCCAGTTTGCAGTAGTTTCGTGATGTCGCTGTAGTTCATCCTTTTATCTTTTTTGAAGAATAAATTGGTGCTGTTTTGTCGGGAATCCCGCATTCGATTGGTTTTCTCTTATTTGAAAAGATCCGAAAAGTCAACGTTCGCCTTTTGGTAGTCCTCTGGAATGCCGATGTCTATGAAATATCCGTCACTGATGTATCCTCGTAAATTCTTTTTGGCGACGTTCTTTTCCAGAACCTCCTTTTCGAAAGAACCTTTATCAGGAAATTCAGCGAGCGTAATTTTCTTTAGGTCAATATAATAGACGCCTCCATTGATGAGACCCTCTTTGCAAGGCTTTTTCTCTTGGAATTGCTCGATGACGGATTCCTTGTCCAAGTTGACGGTTCCATATCGGTCAAAGTCGGTCATTCGTTTTAAAGCCAAAGAGATAGCTTCCTTGTTTCTTTCCCCAGTTGTCGATAGTTCCGTAAGGTTGACGTCGAAGAACGTGTCACCGTTGAGAATGAGGGCTTCCTCGCCTTTGACCTGTTGCAGGGCAAGCTTGATGCCTCCTGCGGTTCCCAATGGGGTCTCTTCGATTGCGTAGGCAATCTCGAAAGGAAGCTCAATCGTGGGAATCCACTCCATGATGATTTCCCGTAGGTAGCCGACGGAGAGGATGACGCGGTCTATCTCCTTGAATTGGGCGAGGTATCGTAGCAAGTAGAAAAGGAATGGTTTCCCGCAGACGGGAGCCATACATTTGGGAACTTCGCTTACGACGGAGCGGAGGCGTGTGCCTAATCCGCCTGCTAATATGATTGCTTCCATGACGTTCTGTTATTTTGTGCCGAAGAGGGCTGCTTCTACCAATCCGCAGAGGATGTGGCCTACCATGATGTGGGATTCTTGTATGCGGGGCGTGTCGGCTGACGGAATCTTCAGGACGATGTCGCACAACTCGTCCATTCCGCATTTCCTTTCCCCTGTGAGTCCAATCGTTTTGATGCCTTTTGCCTTGCAGGCTTCCAAGGCAGCAAGTATATTCTTGGAGTTGCCAGACGTGGAAATCCCGATGAATACGTCACCTTTTTGGCCTTGGGCTTCGATTTGCCTTGCGAACAGACGTTCAAAACCGTAGTCGTTGCCGACGGCCGTCAGGATGGACGTGTCCGTGGTTAGGGCAATGGAAGGAATGCCTGGTCGGTCGAAATAGAATTTGCTGACAAATTCGCCTGCGATATGTTGTGCGTCGGCTGCGGAACCTCCGTTGCCGGCAAGCAGGGTCTTCTTTCCCGATTGGTAGGCTTGGATAAGGAGATCTGCCGCCTCTCCGATTTGGGTTAACAAAGCTTCGTTAGATAAGATTCTCTGTTTCGTTTGTAGCGAATCTTCTATATGTTGCTTTATTGTCTCTATATGGCTCATGATATGATGAATTGTCTTTGATGATTTAGAAACCTCACCGTAATAAATCCAAAATCTTCCAACTTTGCGTTCCTTTGTCGCTGAATTGGAACTCCACAACACGTCCGTCAAGTGCAGAGAGGGCTTTCTCCACTGATTTCCTTTTGGTAGGTTCTACGACGAACATGATGAATCCTCCACCGCCGGCACCGCTGACTTTTCCTGCTATGGCACCTGCATCCAAAGCGATGTCGAATGCCTTCTGTATCATCGGGTTGGTTATTGAATTGGCCATCTTTTTCTTATCTTCCCAAGCTCTTCCTAAGATGGAGGCGAATGAGTTGATTTCCCCTTTCAGAATGGCTGTCTTCATGTCGATGGCGCTCTGTTTGATTTTGTGCATCGCTTCGATGGCAGTCGAGTTCTTCTCTATTGTGTTTTTCCTTTGCTCATCAATGATTTTGGCGGATGAACGGGAGGCTCCCGTAAAGAAAAGAAGCAGGGAAGCTTCCAACTCTTCAACGATCCATGGTTTGATTCTCAAAGGATTGACGATCACGTGTCCGTTGGGTAAAAACTCCATGAAGTTGAATCCTCCGAAAGTGGCTGCATATTGGTCTTGCTTACCACCGCTTAGGCCGATGTCCACTCGCTCTATTTCGTAGGCCAGATGGGCAATCTCGTAATCTCCCAACGGAAGGTTGTACCATTCGGCAAAGGCTTGCAGGATGCAAACCACCATGGTGGAAGAGGATCCTAATCCGCTACCGGCTGGTGCGTCGGAGTAGGTCGTGATTCGGAAGGGTTTGGGTTCTACGTCGAAGTTTTTGATGATTCGGTTGAATACGCCTTTATGCAAGTCGAGTTTGCCGTCGATGGGCAGTTCTTTTTGCACGGGGTAGGTCAGCGATTGGTCTAAATCCGCTGCATATATTTCAATCTCCTCTTTGGTATTCTCTTCTATCGTGCAGTGTGCATATAGATTAATGGTGGCGTTGAGAATGTAGCCTCCATAAATGTCACTATAAGGCGAAACGTCGCTTCCTCCTCCTGCCAAACCTAATCGTAGTGGTGCTTTGCTTCTGACTTTCATATTTTCTTTTAAAAGCTATCCGTAACGACAAAGATAAGTTTAAAAAATGAAATCATCTTCAAATTTAGGCTTCAAACATGGAAGAAAGGGAAAAACTCTTTCTGTAAGGAAGTGAAAATCCCTGCCTTGGGGTCGAAAAAGGCTATCGGTTGAAGGATTCTTCAATAGATCAATTGCATCTCGCAGTGGAGACAATCGAATTTGAGCCGATATTTTTGCCCCTTTTCGCTGACGAGGTAGAGCGGCTCTTGGAGTCGTTGTTTGGTCTCCTGCTGTTTCGGACAATAGCCGAGGCTGTATCTGATGCAGTGCTTGCAGGTCATGACGGCCACGTTGTTTCGGCTCTCTTTCTCGAAAGAGGGTTCTGTATGGGAAACGCCATGTGCCTTGTAAAATTCTACTGCCAAATGGTTGTGAAGGTTGCCTCGGTAGTCCAACTCGCTTTCGGGGAAAGGGTGGTGGGTCTGCGGAAAGGTGATTTCGTTGCGTTCCCTTTTTGCCTCCCGTTCGCTTTCGAGGCGTTCCAAGAGTTCCCTTCTCCAAGTGGCCATTAGGCTGGCTGGGATGAAATAGGGTTGGGTGGAAATTTTGACTTCCTCCACCTCGAAAATGGTGTTGCCGCTCTTCTTGAATTGGGTGGAGAGTTGTTCCAATGCTTTCTCCGCATTTTGTGCTAATTCCGAAGGTGAGTAGTCGGGGGTGAAGCTAACTTGGACGTTGTCTTCGTCGGTGGCATTGATTACCAATGACTTGTCTTTTTCGGTAATGCTGATGGAAACCCCGATTTTTCGGTCGGCACTTTTCTTGGCTAACGTCTTCTCGAATTGTTGGTCGAAGTTGCGGAATAGTTCGGTGCCCGGCTCTATGTTGATGCGTTCTGCAGGAAAGAGTGTTGGTCCTTCCGCACGGTTGACTTTAAATCCGATGAGTTTTTTCTCTGGGTTGAAAAAGCAAAGTCCGTCGCCGTTGTTGATGGGTTTCTGGATGTTGACGGTGATGGCACTGCCTTTCGTTTGTCGAACGGTGCCGATTCGTTCTCCTGTCGATTTCGGAGTGTCGAATGAGGTGATATCTTTTCTCCTTCCTTCTGTAAAATAGAGGCAACCGCCACGGTGGAAACTCTTTTTCGTGTCGGGGATGAACGTGTAGGTGCAATGTCCAGAACTGCTTTTCCTGTGTGCTGTCCCTTCTAAGAGTTGGTCTAAGATTTGACGGTAAGCAGCGGTGACGTTCTTGACGTAGGAGGTATCCTTTAGCCTGCCCTCTATCTTTAGCGAGGAGACTCCCGCTTCGATTAGTTTCTCCAAGTGCTCGGAGAGGTTGAGGTCTTGGAGGGAGAGGAGATGTTTGTCTTGAATGATTGTTTTCCCGTTGGCGTCGATAAGCGAATAGGGAAGCCGGCAGAGTTGGGCGCAGTTTCCTCGGTTGGCGCTTCGTCCGCAGGTGGCTTGACTTAGATAGCATTGCCCGCTGTAGGAGACGCATAGGGCGCCGTGGATGAATGCTTCCAGTTTGACCGATGTCTGGGAGGAAATTTCCTTGATTTGGGCGAACGAGAGTTCCCTTGCTAAGACGACCTGCTCGAATCCTGCTTTTTCGAGGAATTGAACCTTTCCCACCGTTCGGTTGTCCATCTGAGTGCTGGCATGTAGGGGAATGGGAGGCAGGTCGAGTTGGGTGATGCCCATGTCTTGTATGATGAGGGCATCTGTGCCTATGTTGTAGAGTTCTGTTATGATCTTTTGTGCTTCGTCCAGCTCCGCATCAGTGAGGATGGTGTTGAGGGCAACATATACTTTTGCGTAGTATTTGTGTGCGTGCTTAACGAGTCCTTCGATGTCGGCAATCGGGTTGGATGCGGCCATGCGGGCGCTGAATCTCGGTGCCCCGATATAGACGGCATCGGCACCATGGTTGATGGCTTCGATGCCGCATAGTGCATCTTTGGCTGGAGCGAGCAGTTCGATTTTCATACGTTCGTCCTTATTCGATGGTACGGATGTCGTACGGCGTCTTTTGATAGACGAAGTAGTTCAACCAATTGGAGAATAGAAGGTTGGCATGACCTCTCCACCTGACGACAGGGCCTAATTCGGGGATGTCGTTTTTGTAGTAGTTTTGAGGAATCTCGATGGGGAGACCTTTCCCTTTGTCTCGTTTGTATTCTCCATCCAAGGTGAAAGGTGAGTATTCTGCATGTCCCGTCACGAATAGTTGTCGTCCTCCATTGGCCAAGACCATGAAAACGCCGGCCACGTCTGATTCGGACATGATTTGCAGTTTTTCGCACTTTTCAATGTCTTCTCGCCTAACCTCGGAGTGGCGGCTATGAGGAACGAAAAATTCGTCGTCGAATCCTCTGAAAATGGGGTTCATCGGGTCGGTGACCGTATGTTTGAACACGCCGAACATCTTCTTTTCCAATTGATATTTAGGAATGTTGTAGAAGTGGTAGAGTCCAGCTTGGGCCGCCCAACAGATGAAGAGGGTTGAGGTGACGTGTGTTTTCGACCAATCGAAAATCTCCATGATCTCGTCCCAATAGCTAACCTCCTCATATTCCAAGTTTTCCACAGGAGCACCCGTGATGATCATTCCGTCGTATTTTTGGTCGCGGAGCGAATCGAACGTCTTGTAGAAGGCAAGCATGTGTTCGATAGGGGTGTTCTTAGGCGTGTGGCTCTTTATCTGCATGAAATCGATTTCGATCTGAAGCGGCGAGTTGGAGAGCAACCGGATGAGGTCGGTCTCTGTCGTTATTTTGAGTGGCATCAGGTTGAGGATGATGATCTTCAAGGGCCTGATGTCTTGGGAAGACGCCTCATCGGAATCTTTCACGAAGATATTCTCTTGCTTCAAGATTTCGACGGCGGGTAAGTTACTTGGTATATTTAGTGGCATATTCTAGAAATACTTTAGGGTGGGTTCTCTGAATTGATTCCGACGACACTCTTTGTTTGTCCTGAAAGTGTGCTGGTCGAGTCTCCTTTTAGGGCTTCGTCAGCAATAAGGAACTGTTTGTCGTCACCACCGGTGTTTGACTTGAATTCTTAAAAAACAGGGTATAAAAACTCACTAAGTTGTTTGGATCGGGGAGCAATACCCTGCCGATTTTTGCTCGCCTCTTTATTTGTGGGTGCAAAGTTACTAAAAAATAAGGATTTTTATCGGTCGAACTCTATATTATGTTGTATCTTTGTGGACAAAGATTGCTTATGGGAAGAATTCTTGCAATAGATTATGGACAGAAACGCGTGGGGTTGGCGGTGACGGATCCTTTGAAGATCATCGCCAATGGCTTGACTACGGTTCCTTCTGGACAGATTTTCAAGTTCTTAGCAGACTATATCCAAAAGGAGGAGGTCGAATTGTTCGTGGTGGGCCATCCGCGACAGATGAATTATGAGGACTCGGCTTCCATGCGTCTGATTGAGCCTTTTGTGCGAGGATTGAAGAATAAATTCCCTCAGATTCCGGTCAAGATGGTGGACGAAAGGTTTACTTCCGTCTTGGCTCATCAAGCCATGTTGGATGGCGGGTTGAAGAAAAAGGCGCGTCAAAACAAGGCGTTGGTGGATGAAATCAGTGCGACCATCATCCTGCAGTCTTATATGGAGAGCCTCCGAAATGGTTCGTTTTAGGCTTTCCCCTGAATTTTGCAAAAGAGTGTAAAATAAAAATAAGAGATATGATTTATCCAATCACGATTTACGGTCATCCAGTATTGAGAAAGGAGACCACAGACATCACGAAGGATTATCCTAACTTGCAGCAGTTGATAGACGATATGTTTTTGACGATGTATCGTGCGGATGGAGTGGGGCTTGCGGCTCCTCAGATTAATCTTTCCATTCGCCTTTTCGTGGTCGATTTGAATATCTTGGCTGACGAAGACCCTCAATTCAAGGGATTTAAGAAGGCGTTTATCAATCCTCGCATCGTGGAGAGAAGCGAAGAGTTGGTTGCTGGTGAAGAGGGTTGTTTGAGTTTGCCTGGCATCAATGAGTCGGTGAAACGTCCGAAGAAGATTCGAATTCAATATTTGAACGAGAACTTCGAGGAGTGTGACGAGGAGTATGAGGGTTTCAAGGCGCGTGCTATCCAACACGAGTATGACCATTTGGAAGGTATTGTCTTCATTGACCACATCTCCCCAATTCGTCGTCAGATGAATCGTTCTAAGTTGTCCAACTTGGTGAAGGGTAAGGTGCGTTGCCGTTATAATGTCAAGACAGCATAGTTGTTAAATCGCTACGGAATGATGGAGTTGTCTGAGTTGAAGAATGCTTTGCATGATGGAGATGTGGCAGATGTCGTATCCCAATTGGAGGCCTATGTCTCTTCGCATAAGGATTCGGCTGAGGCTTATTTCCTTTTGGGAAATGCCTATCGGAAGATGGAAAATTGGGAGATGGCATTGAATAATTACCAGATTTCCATGGATCTAGATCCTGACGGACCTGCTACTTTGGCCTATAATGCCACGATAGAGGTATTGGAGTTCTTTAATAAGGATATGTTTAACCAGTAACGGTTAGGTTCGTAGAAGAATAGAAGGCAACGTTCTGCATGAAGATGCGGAGCGTTGCTTTTTTTATGAGTGATGGTTATTCTGTCACAATGATTTTCTTCCCGTTTATGATGTAAATGCCTGTTGGAAAGTAGCCTAAATCACGATTTTGGTCCCCAATGCCTCTTCGGACGATTGCTCCTCGGCTGTTGTAGATGGTTAGGGGTATTTCTTGGTTCGTTTGGAGGAAAATGTGGTGGCCTTGGACGTAGATAGGGAGACCGCCTTCTTTATGGATCTGTTTAAGCCCATTGGCGTTTTTCGAGAAGGAGGGAAGTGAGTCTGCGTCTTGTTCCCAATGGATTAATGCGTCGTTGCCTTGGCTCGTTAAGAAGTCGTTTAACTTCTGGCAGACTGTGCCATTTCGGAATTGTTCCCTTTTCATGGCGAGGGTCGTAACCTCTCCGAAGCCCACCCCATTGTTGACTATTTGAGAGTCGAAAAGACAGTTCTCCGCTGTGGTCTGTGTCGCATAACCGATGAGGGCACTATGGTAGTTGCCTTTGGTGGAACAGAGGGAGTAGCAGTTTCGCAGGGTGCAGTTGGAGGCGTTGCCGATGATGCCGGAGACGAAATATCCGTAGATGTCTCCTCTCGTATAGCAATTTTCTATCAGGGTGGAATCTCCTTTCCCGATTAGGCCGCCTATGTAGTAGCCTCCGTGGATGTGGGCGTTCTCGACTCCGACGTTTCGGATCGTTGCTTTGTGGGTAGAGCCGAAGAGTCCCCTGAAATTTTCCGTGCTTGAGTGGACATAGGGGTTTCGGATGATGTGTCCTTGCCCGTCAAAGCATCCTTCGTATGTTTGTCCGGAGTTGCCTTCCCCGATGGGCAACCAATGCTGGTATTCCTCCTTCTCTTCGTCTCCATAGCATACGGAACTGAGGTCGATGTCTGTTCGAAGGAGGGCGCAGGCGTTCTGAAAACCGTTGTTGACGGTGTCTCGAAATTGGAGAAAATCATCCAACGAATCGATCAAGAATGGGTTTTCTTGGCTTCCCTCTCCTTCCATGGCATGGCTGTAAAGATGGAGGGATAGGAGTAATAGTGTGTATATGAGAATCCGTTTCATTGCTATGGGGCATGTGCGTCCCAACACATGCATCTTATGGTGTTTGTTACTATTGTTTCCATGAGCAAGACGCGTATGGCTTCTTGCGTTTCCAAAAATACGATTTTTTTTTCGTGGGTTGAAGTGAATGGTTACTTGTCTCCAAAAATCTGTATGAAATTTGCATAATATCGTGTAAATTTGTCGTTAGCAACAAGGCTTGGAATTGATATGAGAAAGTATGTTATCATAGTAGCAGGCGGGAAGGGGCTCCGAATGGGGAGCGAGATCCCTAAACAGTTTATCTTAGTAGCTGGTCGTCCGTTGTTGATGCGGACGTTGGATACGTTTTTGGCGTATGATCCGGATCTCTCTATCCTCTTGGCCTTGCCTCGGGAACAGATGGAGTATTGGGCTTCCCTCTGTGAAAAGTATGCGGTGGATTACGCCTCTAGAGTTACGGTTGTGGAGGGGGGCGCTACCCGTTTCCATTCGGTGAAGAATGCCTTGGATCGTGTGCCGGAGAAGGAGGAGTCGCTGGTCGCTGTGCATGATGGCGTTCGTCCGTTTGTTTCGGAAAAGACGATATCCACGGCCTTTGACGAGGCGGCTTTGTCTGGTTGTGCTATTCCGGTAGCCGATGCGGTGGATTCCATTCGTGAAGTCACGGAGGAAGGCAGTATCGTGCGTGATCGTTCCAAGATAAAGTTGGTGCAGACGCCACAAGTCTTTCGTTCTTCCCTTTTGAAGGAGGCCTATCGTCAAGATTATTGTGATGCGTTCACGGATGATGCGAGTGTGGTTGAGGCTGCGGGTTTCAAGGTGGTCTTGACGGCTGGAAATCGAGAAAATATAAAGATCACTACGCCTTTTGACTTGAAAGTGGCGGAGGCGTTGGTAAAATTGTAAACAACTGAATATCATATTATTTTGTCTGAATTAGCGTCAAGAGAGATAACATATCTTCCAGGGGTCGGTCCGAAGAAGGCGGCCTTGCTGAAGAGTGAGATGGGGATTTCTTCGTTTGAGGACATGCTTTACTATTTCCCGTATCGTTATGTGGATAGGAGTAGGTTCGTCAAAATTAGGGAGATTGCCTCAGTACTCTCTTTTGTGCAGATTAAGGGACGGATACTGAAATCGGATTTGATCGGCACGGGGCGGAATCAACGCCTCTCTTTGCAATTCACGGACGGTGAGGATTGTATCGAATTGGTCTGGTTCAAGGGCGTGAAGTTTGCGGCGGACAAATACAAGGTGGGGCAGGAGTATGTGGTCTTCGGTAAGCCGACGGCCTTTAACGGAAAACTGAACATTGTTCATCCTGAAATGGAGAGCCTGAATGAGTCCGCTTCTAAACAGCAGATGGGGGGCGGTTTGCAGGGGTTGTACAACACGACGGAAAAGATGAAGTCGGGCTTCCTGACCACCAAGGCCATCCAGAAAATCATGATGAACCTCTTCCAAGTGATTGGAAAGTACCAAATGCCGGAGACTTTGCCTGCCTATCTGATAGAGAAATATAATTTGATGTTGCTTTACGAGGCACTTCCTAATATCCATTTTCCTAAAAATGAGGTGATTCTGCGTAAGGCACAGTATCGTTTGAAACTGGAGGAACTCTTCTATATCCAATTGAATATCCTTCGGAGTGCTAAGAACCGTTCTCGACGCTTCAAAGGGTTGGTATTCGCTACAATAGGTTATTATTTCAATACATTCTATAAGGAACATATTCCGTTTGACTTGACGGATGCGCAGAAACGGGTGATTCGTGAAATCCGTGCGGATGTGGCGAGCGGTCGGCAGATGAATCGTCTTTTGCAGGGAGATGTGGGAAGCGGAAAGACGCTTGTCGCCCTGATGGTGATGTTGATGGCGCTCGACAATGGTTTCCAAGCCTGCATGATGGCTCCGACGGAGATTCTGGCGACGCAGCATTATGCTTCCATCAAGGAGATGCTGGACCCTTTGGGGGTTCGTGTGGAGTTGTTGACGGGAAGCACGAAGCGTTCGGAGCGGAAACCTTTGTTGGATTCTTTGGCGAGCGGGGAGATTCAGTTGCTGGTGGGTACGCATGCCTTGTTGGAGGATTCTGTGCAATTCGCCAATTTGGGAATGGTCATCATCGATGAGCAACATCGTTTTGGCGTGGCGCAACGTGCGCGTCTCTGGGGAAAGAATGTCCAACCTCCCCATGTTTTGGTGATGACGGCAACGCCGATTCCCCGTACGTTGGCCATGACGTTGTATGGTGACTTGGATGTCTCTATCATTGATCAGTTGCCTCCCGGCCGAAAACCGGTGCAGACCATCCATCGTTACGAAAACCACCGTGCTGGGTTGTATGATTTCTTGAAGAAGCAGATTGCAGAAGGCCGTCAGGTCTATATTGTCTATCCGTTGATTCAGGAGTCGGAGAAGTCTGATTATCAGAATTTGGAATCGGGCTTTCAGTTGGTGAAGGAGATCTTCCCGGAGCCTCAGTATCGGGTTTGCATGGTGCATGGAAAGATGAAACCAGCGGAGAAGGATGAGCAGATGCAACTTTTTGTCTCTGGCGTGGCGAATATCTTGGTGGCGACTACGGTTATCGAGGTGGGTGTGAATGTGCCGAATGCCTCGGTGATGGTGATTGAGAGTGCTGAGCGGTTTGGCCTTTCCCAATTGCATCAGTTGCGGGGACGGGTGGGTCGTGGAGCGAGCCAGTCGTTTTGTGTCTTGCTGACTTCGCAAAAACTCTCGTCGGAGAGCCGTCAGCGCATGGAGATTATGGTGCGGACGAACGACGGATTTGAAATCTCCGAGGCCGATCTGAAGATGCGTGGCCCGGGCGACTTGGATGGAACGCAGCAGAGTGGCGTGGCCTTTAATTTGAAGATTGCCAACCTCTCTTCCGATGGACAGATTCTTCAAATCGCACGCGATATGGCCATGAAGATTTTGGATGAAGATCCTGATTTGGATTTGGAAAAGAATTATGTGTTGAAAAAACGTCTTGCCCAATTGAATGGAAACAGTATCAGTTGGGGCTCGATTTCCTGATTTTTGTTGATTTTAAGTGGTATATATAATTGAATAGATATGAATGTCGGAGATAAATTGCCCGAAGTTTTGGGCTTGAATGAGAAAGGCGAGGAGATAACCTTGTCGAGTCTAAAAGGGAAGAAGGTGATTTTGTATGCCTATCCGAAGGACAATACCTCGGGATGTACGGCAGAGGCGTGTTCGTTGAAAGAACATTATGAGGAGTTGCAACAGGCTGGTTATGTGGTGATTGGTGTGAGTAAGGATTCTGCTGCAAGCCATCAGAAGTTTATCGAAAAGTTTGATTTGCCTTTCCCTCTGATTGCGGATACGGATACGACCTTGTTGCAGGCGATTGGCGCTTGGGGCGAAAAGGTGGCTTGCGGTCGCCGTACGGTAGGAACCCTTCGGACGACTTACCTTGTTAATGAGGATGGAGTCGTAGAACGGATTTTCCAGCCTAAGGAGATTAAGACGAAGATTCATGCTGAGCAACTATTGAGTGCGATAAAATGATGTCGGAATTTGAGAAGATGCGTTCTCAGCAATTCTATTGCTTTGAGGATGAAGAGGTCATGTCGAGTGTGCGTCGAGCCAACCAATTGTGTGCCCGTTTGCAGACGATGACCTTGTCTGATTTGGAGTATCGTTCTGTTATCGAGTCGCTTATTCCCGATATGCCACGCTCTTCTTGCATCAATCCGCCCTTCCATTGTGATCATGGAAGTGGCATACGCTTGGGCGAAAATGTTTTTGTGAATTATAATGCCACCATGCTCGATGGTGGTCTCATAACTATCGGAAGAAATACGAAATTGGGCCCCAATTGCCAATTGTTGACCCCTAATCACCCTATGGATTATAGGGAGCGACGGAGACCTCAGGAGGTTTGCTTGCCGATTACGATAGGGGAGGATTGCTGGTTGGGCGCAGGTGTGATTGTCTGTCCGGGCGTTACGATTGGGGACCGGAGCATTGTCGGGGCGGGAAGCGTCGTGGTGCATGACATTCCTTCCGATTGTTTGGCTGTCGGCAATCCCGCAAGAGTGGTTCGGCAACACTCTTCCCGATAACCTTTCCCTTGCGTCGTTAAATCGTCACGAGATCTGTTAGAAATGGATCTTTTCCATCCATTCGAAAAAGGTTCTGTAGGCTTCGTCCCTTGACTCTTGGGTCGAGAGAATCAGGTCGTGTACGCCTCCTTGGATGATGGCTTGAGTGACGTTCTTTCCCAATTTGGCTCCATAAGATTGGATCTCCTTGACATCCAATATGATGTCTGCATGTTTGAGTATCTCGTTCCATTGGAAGGTCTCTTCGGCGGTCGTGTCGCTACTCATGACCAAAATCGGGCATTCGATGTTTAGCCCTTTGTGGGCTTTCTTATGCCCGTGATGGATAGCGCGCACCCATCCGGCACGTTTGGGGTGTCCCTCCGGCTTTTTCCAGTCGGTGTTGAATTCCCATTCGCCGTGGTATTGTTTGTGTAGGCTTTGTGCGTAGCCGCAAGGTTCGTCAGATGCACCTTGTACTTTTACCCTCTTGAAGATGGCGCCTAATGCACTTACGCAGGGCGTTGTGATATTCTCCGTAAATTTGCTGAGGTTCCAATCTAGGAAAGGACTGTTGAGGATTAGTCCGTCGATGGGGATGCCCCCCTTCTTTTGTCCCATATAGAGCGAAAGGCATAGACCACCAGTCGAATGACCCATCAAAAGGATATTTTCGTTTCCTTCCATCTTGGCAATGGCGATGGTGGTGTCGATGTCGGCGAAATATTCATCTATCTTTTTGCAGAAGAAGAGATCTTGGTGAGGGAGCAAGGAGCGTCCATATTTGCGGAGTTCCACTGCGTAAAAGTTATAGCCATGGGCATTGATACTGTCGCCCAATTCTCGTTGGAAAAAATAGTCGTTGTAGCCATGCACATAGACGATGGCTTTCTTGCTTTCTGTCGGCGCTGTCTTTTTGATTAGGGTGCATACCACCTTCCCATCGTAGTCGTCGGGCTGTTCGATCGTGCGGCATTGGTAGCCGTTGCCCAAGATGTCGTCATGGTATTGTGCCTGGGTGTTTATCCCCAATAGGGAGAGCAAGAGTGTCAGAAGAATCGGAACTATTTTTTTCATCTCTGTTATAACGTTTGAAGTGGCTGTTTCAGTTTTTAACTGAGTTTATGGTACAAAAATAGTAAAAATGACGATTAAAGAGTCGCTTTTTTCTTATAATGGCTCAATTTGTTTTTGAATATGAAAAATTGTATTATCTTTGCACCCGCTTTCGAGAGGTTCTCAAAGCGTAATACGGGAGTAGCTCAGTTGGTAGAGCACTGGTCTCCAAAACCAGGTGTCGGGAGTTCGAGCCTCTCCTTCCGTGCTTAGGTCCAATAAGTGTTCAAGCTTGTTGGACTTTTTTGTTTTAAATGCTTAGTGACGAAAGGTCAATAAATAATGCGGGGTAGAGAGTTTTGCAACATCTCTACCCCGTAGTTGTTTAATTAGCGGTACCAGCTGACAGAGCCGTAGCCGTTGTCGCTGCCTCGTATTGGGTATACCTCCCATGAGTTGTCTGGATGGACGATGACTGCTACACCGGAGAGGAAGTTGATCCAATTCGGTCTTGCAAAGTTCAAGGCTCCGTAGCTTGCCCATGAGCAGAGCGGCACGGCGATGAAGTCGTGTGTCGTAAACCAAGCGAAGGTCTTTCCTGCACTCATCTCGCAAAGCGTATTGATTAGGAGGATGGACTTATAGTTGATGAGGGCTGGCTGATCTTTGTATTCTGCCGCAACCTTGTCCCAATCTGAGGTTGAACTATAGAAGTATTGGTCAATGACAGGGATAGGTTGAACCACGAAAGAGGAATCTTTCCAATCGGAGTCGCCACGGCTCTGTGCGATGTAGAAACTTGTTTGCATACATCTTGGGTAATCCGTGGAGCCGTAAAAGGCATCGTTCGCGCCCGCTTTCCCTCCTTTCAACTTCGCACCCACCTCTTTGGTTAGCCTTATGCCTTCTTGCGTTAATTTGCTTTCTTTTCCGGACTCGTCACCTCTGATGGAGTGGCGCATGATAAAGATGATACGATCACCGTCTTTCAAGGCGTTGTAGGCATCGGCCACGTAATTCCATTGGTTGTATTTCAATGGGTAGCTGTGTATTTCTGGAGAAGGACCGTAGGAGAGTGCTCTTTGGGCAATCTTCTCTGTATAGGACTCCAATTTCTGTACAGAAAGAAGGAGGTTGTCATAGTTCTCTCCTAAATCCCTGATTTGGTTGGAGAGTCTCTCGTTGGTCTCCTTCAAGGAGTTAATGGTGTTTTTGAATCTGTTTGTAACAGCGATGAGCGAGTCGTTCAATACGCTTTTGGTGATGTATTCTGCATCGTTTCTGAAGGCGCTGACGTTTTCTGGCAATTGGTTGGCATCCAATTTCTCGTTCCAGTTGGTAATGTCCGCGGTGGTTATATTTGCGGCTGCACTATTGAGATAAGTTGTGCTGTCCACCTTTGCGTTCCATCTTTGGATATCCTCTTCTGTGATCTGTTGGGATGGATTCGTGGCGGAAGTTTGGTTCCAACGATCTATGTCTTTCTTCGTTATTTTTGCGGCTGCGGATTTAGCGAAAATCGGGTCCTCCTCTTTTCCTAACTTGGCATTCCAATTGGCCGTATCGCTTTCTGAAATATGGGCAGCCACAGACTTGTTGAAGAGTGGGTCGCTCTCTTCGAAACTGTCTAATTTAGCGTTCCATTTGGCAGTGTCGCTGGCTGAGATTTTTGCAGCCACGGAATTATTGAAAATTGGATCTTTCTCCTCGAAACTAGCAGTGTTTGCGTTCCACTTAGCCGTATCGCTGGCGGTGATGTGAGCGGCGATGGATTTAGCGAAAACAGGGTCGTTTTCTGCATCAATCTTAGCGTTCCATTTAGCAGTATCGTTTGCTGAGATATGGCTGGCCACAGACTTGTTGAAGAATGGGTCGCTCTCTTCGAAATTATCTAGTTTAGCATTCCATTTCGCGGTGTCGCTAGCAGAGATTTTAGCGGCCACGGATTTGTTGAAGATTGGATCTTTCTCCTCGAAACTAGCAGTGTTTGCGTTCCACTTAGCCGTATCGCTGGCGGTGATGTGGGCGGCGATGGATTTGGCGAAAACAGG
>JAFZKQ010000102.1 GCA_017553575.1 Paludibacteraceae bacterium | reverse complement strand
GGTCAGATGTTTGCCTACGGCTTCCTTCAGATTCCACCTCACGATGGACACCCTTGCTTTCGGCTGTAGCCTTCCCACTGTTAGGGCGGCTTGGGGACTTACACCCGTTAGAGTACGTTCGTGCTGGGCGAACAATAAAAAGCCCGCTAAAATTCTTTAGCAGGCTCTCAATATAAGTTAACGAAGCATTAAGCATTCAGCAACTTAAGGCACTCAATCAACGAATCACGCCAATATGGCACCTTGATACCCGCTTCGCGAATCTTCTTCTTGTTCAAGACACTGAACGCAGGACGCTCTGCCTTAGACGGATACTCTGAACTCTCCAACGCATTCAATTTAATTTTGATGCCGGACAAGTCAAAGATTGTCTTCGCAAAATCATACCAGCTGATAACGCCCTCGTTCGAATAATGGTACAACGAGAAGCCGCTGAAACCTTTCGTCAAGAGTTCCATCAATGCTACGGCCAAATCCGTTGCGTAAGTAGGCGTGCCCACCTGATCGTAGACTACACCCATCTCACTACGCTCACGACCCAATCGAAGCATCGTCTTCACAAAATTGCCTCCGAACTCGCTATAGAGCCATGCCGTACGAACCACTACCGCATCACAACCCACTTCCTTCACAACCTCTTCTCCGGCCAACTTCGTCCGTCCGTAGACTCCTATCGGTGCCGTTGCGTCCGTCTCCTTCAATGGCAAATTACGTTTTCCGTCAAAGACGTAATCCGTAGAGACATGCACCAACTTCGCATGGGCATTTTTTGCGGCGATAGCCAAGTTGCGAGGACCGTCGACATTGATTTTCGTAGCCAACTCCACATCATCCTCAGCCTTATCCACAGCCGTATAAGCGGCACAATTTATAATCGCATCAATCTGTTTCTCCTTCATCAAGTTTTCCAACAAAGGAAGATTGGTAATATCCACCTCCGGCATATCCGTGAAGAAGTAGTTATTCGGATACGACCCTGAAATCTTGCGGATAGAGTTACCCAACTGACCGTTTGCTCCTGTGACCAATATATTCATCGCTCTTCCTCCTTAAAAAACAATAGCATCCTTCAACATTGGAGAGATCTTATCCTTGTCAGACAAAAGCATATCCGATTCAGGAACGCCCCAATTTATGGCAATTTGAGGATCATTATAAATAATGCCCGCCTCAGCTTGTGGCGCATAGACATTGTCCACTTTATACGTAAAAATAGCCTCCTTGCTCAAAACCACGAATCCATGAGCGAAACCACGAGGGATGAACAATTGGCGCTTGTTCTCGTCACTCAACTTCACAGCCACATGCTTACCGAAATAAGGGGAACTCTTACGAATATCAATAGCGACATCCAAAACCTCACCCTTTATGACACGAACCAATTTAGCTTGCGAGAACTCACCTTTTTGGTAATGCAAGCCTCTCAAGACCCCGTAAGAGGACTTCGACTCGTTGTCCTGGATGAAATTCACAGGCCCCACATGTTCTTCAAACTCTGCTTGCTTGAAAGCTTCCATAAAATAGCCACGGCTATCGCAAAAAACCTTAGGCTCAATCACCCAAACACCGGGTATGCTTTGCTCTATAAAATTCATTTCTCCAACAATGATATTATATATTGTCCGTATTGTGTTTTGATCAATTTCTCGCCGGCATACTTCAATTGGTCATCCGAGATCCAACCATTCCGCCAAGCGATCTCCTCTATGCAAGCCACATAAAAGCCTTGCCTTTTTTGGATTGTTGCCACGAAATTGCCAGCCTCCAACAAGGAGTCGCAATTGCCCGTATCCAACCAAGCGAATCCTCGACCGAAAAGTTCGACTTTCAAGGAACCCTCCGCAAGATACAACTTGTTCAAGTCCGTAATCTCATACTCGCCTCTGGCTGAGGGTTTCAATGAAGCAGCCTTCTCCGTGACCGTCTTATCGTAAAAATAAAGTCCAGGCACCGCATAATTGGATTTAGGATGCTCAGGCTTCTCCTCCAAAGAGAGCACATTATTGTTCTCATCAAACTCCACCACACCGTATGCCTTAGGATCCTTTACGTAATAACCGAAGATATAGGCACCCGTTTTAAGGGAGGCTGCACGCTTCAACATCGCAGAGAAGTTCTGTCCATAAAACATATTGTCGCCTAAGATTAAGCAACCTGCCTCACCGTTCAGGAACTCGGCACCCAAGACGAAGGCTTGCGCCAAACCATTCGGTTGTTCCTGCACCTTATAGCTGAAAGACATACCCAAATCACTGCCGTCTCCGAACAAATCACGGAACATCGGCAAATCTCGTGGAGTACTGATAATCAATACCTCACGAATTCCAGCCAACATTAACGTGGAGAGCGGATAATAAATCATCGGCTTATCATAGACAGGCATGATTTGCTTTGAAATGGACTTTGACAATGGATAGAGCCTCGTCGCACTTCCACCAGCCAATATAATTCCCTTCATACTCTTTTACTTCTTAATATGCAAAACGGTCTCTACTGCATTCTCCACCTCTTCCTTAGGGAGATAGCCTCTCGCCGCAGCAGGAGTTCCCTCTTTCGGAATAAAAATCACCAATGGTATGGAAGATGCTCCGAACGCCGCCGCCAAATCACGATCGACATCCACATTTATCTTGTAAATATAAATCTTGTCCTTATATTCGGCAGCCACCTCATCCAAATGTGGAGACAATTTCTTACAAGGACCGCACCAAGAAGCATAGAAATCCAAAATACAAGGTTTGTCTCCCTTATACTTCCACTCTTGATCGTGTTCAAAATCGAAAACTCTCTTTACGAACTCATCCTTATTAATCTCCATCACCTTACCTGCAGGATACTTGGAAGAAGCTTTTGCTCCCTCATTTTTCGCGCTCAAACTGAAGGAAAAAGATCCTACAAGAAGTAACAAGGCAAGGATGCCATATTTACGCAATACTTTCATCTTATCTTTTTAATTTTAATATGTTTAAAACAAATGTCCAAAATTAATGGTAAAAAACGAATAACGCAACTTGAAAACCAAATTAATCACGTACCCCGCTCAACCGATTCCAATCAAAGGCGGGGTCAACTTGCCGTCAACGCACTTATTATCATCATTATTCCAGTAAAAAACACCACTGCCGTGAATATGTAAGCCCACCGTTTCGACACGCCCAATACCTCTTCCTTTCCATTCATGAAAATCATGGCAATCAGAGGGAAGAAAAAGGTGAGAAAGGCACCGATCATCAATTGGGGCAAATTCGGATTGTAATGGATATCCCACGAAATGTCATCATAAGTGAAGAAATTAGGATCCGACATCAATCTCGCCAAATCCGACACATAGATGCCTGGTATTATCAACAACAAAGCAATAATCACCAAAGGAAAAAGCACGAAGAAAGAACAGCCCAAACTTCCGAATTTGACAGCCTGCCCTATCCTCTTCGAGGAGTCTTCCGACGATTCACCGGGTTTCAACGGAACAAAAATCCAAGCAAAAAGATACAAAAGAGGGGCAAATGGTCCGAAAAAGAAGCACATTAGCACATAAACAATACGAACGATGGAGACATCGCAAGACATATATTCAGCCAATCCCGATAATACGCCCCCCAACATGGCATTGCTCAAAATTCTCATCCATCTCCGATTCTCAGAATCTTCCGTCGTCCCTTTCTCTACCTGAGCCGAAAGTTTATCTGAGGGATCCTGATAATTTGGGTTTTCCATAACATGATAACTTTAAGTAAGACATAGAAAAACTCAACGCACCCATAAGTGCATAAACAAATGTAGGGAAAACAAAAGAACTTGCAACATGCCAAACAGTGGTTTTTCATCCATTAAACAAACATTAAGAGTTGAAAACAAAAAGAAAGATTTGTTTTAGGTTACGACAGATGACTTTAAATTTTACAAATACCTGTATATTAAAAATATACAACAAATAGGATTACTCTTCAGAACTTCCCAAAAGAGAGGTTGGCACAAAGGAGCCTCGAACGCAACAATATTTTTATGTAAGAGTAGCTTTATAAGACAATAAAACTTCTGTATTGCGTTTATTTTTCCTAATTTTGCAAATAACTATCATTCAAATATTTTAAAATGGCAAAAGAAAATTTGTTTTCAACACTGCCTTACAAAGTGGCAGACATATCTCTCGCTGACTTCGGACGGAAAGAGATAGAATTGGCAGAACATGAGATGCCTGGCCTTATGGCTCTTCGCGAAAAGTATGGAAAACAAAAGCCCCTAAAAGGTGCCCGCATTTCCGGATCACTTCACATGACTATCCAAACAGCTGTACTCATTGAGACATTGGTCGCTCTCGGCGCTGATGTTCGTTGGGCTAGTTGTAACATCTATTCCACCCAAGACCATGCGGCAGCAGCTATCGCCAAGGCAGGCGTACCTGTATTTGCTTGGAAGGGCGAGACCTTGGAAGACTATTGGTGGTGTACGTTACAAGCTATCAACTTCCCTGACGGAAAAGGTCCAAACATGATTGTAGACGATGGTGGTGATGCCACACTCATGTTCCACCTCGGAGCAGAAGCAGAGTCCAACAGTAGTTTATTGGAGAAGAAAGTGGAAGAGGGCGATGAATTCTACTTACTTAACATACTAAAGGAGATTCAAAAAGTCGACAATAAATTCTGGAGCAAACGCATCACGGAAATCAAAGGTGTATCAGAAGAGACAACAACAGGTGTTCACCGCCTCTACCAAATGAGGAACGAAGGCAGATTGAAATTCCCTGCATTCAACGTGAACGACTCCGTGACAAAATCAAAATTCGACAATCTTTACGGTTGCCGCGAATCGCTCGCCGATGGTATCAAACGTGCTACTGACGTGATGATTGCCGGCAAGGTGGTTGTCGTATGCGGTTACGGAGATGTGGGTAAGGGTTGCGCAAGTTCTATGCGTTCTTACGGTGCGAGAGTCCTCGTCACAGAAGTAGACCCTATCTGCGCTTTGCAAGCTGCTATGGAGGGCTACGAGGTCACAACCGTTGAGGATGCTCTTCCTTTGGGCGACATCTACGTCACTACAACCGGAAACATTGACATCATCCGCATCGAGCACATGGCCAAGATGAAGGAGAGCGCCATTGTCTGCAACATCGGTCACTTCGACAATGAAATCCAAGTGGACAAATTGAAGAAGTACCCAGGCATCAAGCACCGCAACATCAAGCCTCAAGTGGACCAATACTTCTTCCCAGAAGGCCACTCCATCCTCTTGCTTGCAGACGGTCGTTTGGTCAACCTCGGTTGCGCAACAGGTCACCCTTCCTTCGTGATGAGCAACTCGTTCACCAACCAAACATTGGCTCAAATCGAATTGTTCTCCAAGCCATACGCCATCGACGTATACTGCTTACCTAAGCACTTGGACGAAGAGGTTGCACGCTTACACCTTGAAAAGATTGGAGCGAAACTTACTAAGTTGACTCCTGAGCAAGCTGCTTATCTCGGCGTAAAGGTTGAGGGTCCTTACAAGTCTGACCTTTACCGTTACTAATTCAGTAGGATTTTTCAAATCGAACTATAACGAAAGAGGGTGCATCCACGATGGATACACCCTCTTTTTTATGTGTTGCTTATTTATTTTTAATCTAGGAACGAAGCCTCATTAGAACTGAACGGAGAGCAACAACTCATGCGTATTCGACGGCAAATTATTGCACTTTCCGAGGTTCAAATCATAGGTATAACCCAAACGATAATTGTGCCACTCAAAACCTAACGTAAGCGAAAGCATTGACATATCAAACGGATCTGACAAATCCGGTTTCCATGTTGCACCTCCCCAAACGAAACGGTTATAGAAAGCCATCACGTTTGCCTCCAACACATTCGTCTTGTGCTTATGCATGTAGATCAAGGCAGGAGCCACATCGAAAGTCTCACACAAAGGGAAGAAACCCCTCGCATAAGCATAATAGTGTCGACCTGGCATATACGTAGTGGATTTGGACTTAAGCAAGTGCGTACAAGAAGCACCCACCATCCAATTCATCGTGGTCAACTCAAGTCCGAAATTAGCATCAGGAGAGATCTCCGTATCCTTTTCGTTGGTATATGTCTCCATGTTTGACAACTCCGATTCATCACGGATAATATTCACTGCCGGATTGAAATATCCCCAATTGGCACCACCGGAAAGACCCATTGACAAAATATATTTATCCGTCAAATCGACGTGGTAAGCATAAACCAACTGTGCGTTAGTTGCACTGTGACCCACACCTATCTTATCATAGTTGACCGTCAAACCGAGACTTGACTTCAAGCTCTCACTATAGCCCGTAAAGTTCAACAATCCCGTTTTAGGGCTATTCTCAACACCAGCCCACTGCATTCTTCCCAACAAGAAGAGGTCAAACTTATCATTGTTACCCGTTCCAGCCGGGTTCACATTTATACGAGAAAACAGCTGCTGAGAAACCATCAAATCCTGCTGAGCAAGACCTGAAAAAACAGAACCACATAATAGCAATGTAGCTACAAATGCTCTTTTTATATTAATAACCATTTCTTTAACCATTCAAAATAAACTACTCCATTCTTTGAATCTCAACTCGACGGTTCATTTGATGTTCCGCCTCCGTTTCCGCCTCACGGATAACTGGCTTATACTCTCCAAGACCCATCACATGAAGTCTCGACTTGGAGACTCCCTTATGAATCAGGATGTTTTGAACTCTCCTCGCCCTCTTCATGGACAAGGCATCGTTATACTCGTACGAACCACGCTCGTCCGTGTGTCCAATCACCAAGAAACTGCTATTAGGGTAATAGTTGATAAATTCGAGCAGAACTTCAATATCCTTTTCGTAATCCCTATCGAGGACATCCTTGTCGTAATCGAAATAGAAGATACGCTTATCGACCGTAGCCAAGACATTTCGGGAAGCCTGTAGCACCGTATCACGATTGGCCTCAAAAGAAGAGACCAACGACTGTTGCTCAATCTTCTTATCAGCTTGGGCTGTATCGATTTTCGTGTAAGCCTCCAAAATTTTCTCATTTTCGCTTTTGCCCATAATAGGATCATCGTAAGCCAAATCAGAAGAACCTCCGTTGCCCGTATTTCCATTGACACCTTGTTTCTCCGGATTTTCGGCAAGAAGCGTAGAATCTTTGTAGGAAATCTTATCATCCGCAAGCAACTCTGGCTCCTTGAGATCTTCGCTTAAAAGATTATCCAAAAGAATGGTGCGGTTTGGTTTGTCTGGATTATAGAAAAACAGATTATAGGAACCTTCCTTCGGCTTTTCTCCATCAACCACACGGTTAGAAGCATACGTCATGTTACCATCCTCACGCACGAAAGGGAAATTCTCGTCAGCTTCCGTATTTACGTAAGGGACTTTCACTGGCTCGCCCCACTCTCCATTCTCTTTCTTTTCTGCATACCAAAGGTCCAAACCCTTAGAGTCTTGCATATTCGAAGCAAAATAGAGACGAAGGCCATCCTCCGAGATAGCAGGATTCAAGACCACCACCGAATCTTTCGGCATATAACGCCAACTCGAGTAAGCCAAGACGGAACCACGATACTTATCACGAGAGACCTCCGTACCTTTTAGCACAATAGGCTTAGCAGGAGCCCACTTCCCTTTCTCATCCTTAGAGGAGACGAAGAGCTTTCCCGAACGGGAATAGTAAGCCATTTTATTTGTCTTATCATAGGCAATCTGACCCTCCGCATGCAACTTCTCCAACTCTTTATCGTAAGTAATGTTTTGCAACTCACCATCCTCGTTGATATTGGCTACGAACGCACTGTCATTCCTAAAAAAGATGACCGTGTTATTCTCGTATTTTGAAAGCACATTCGAAGGAGCCACCTCCTTATTGTCAGCAAAATTCGTCGTCTGGACATTTCCTCCGAACACATACTGATTAAACAGCAGGAAGGAAACTATATATAATAACTTTCTCATCACTTTTCCTATTTTCTATAAACCTCGATTGTTCCTTTCTTCACTCTGCCATCCTTCAATGTCAGAACATATATATAAACACCGGCATCAGCCACATCACCACGATAGTCGCCATCCCAACCATTCGTCGAATTAGCAACCACATTGCCATACCTATCATAAATCACAACCTCATAACCTGGCATGAAATCATCGTTCTCGCCATTCTTCTCATGAGGAGTAAAGACGGTAGGAATCACAATATTATCCACCAAATGAGTCTTTATCAAACCACTCTCGATGGATGGGCACGCACCGTTTTCCACCCTGACATAGTAGTTAGCATCACCAGAAGGCATCTCTTGGTAAGTAGCATCTTTCGAAACTCCAACCACCGTCTCTTCACCGTCTTCATCTACAGCGATCCAAGTATAAGGACCTACTACTGGAGAAGTAGCGTTGGCAGAGAAATCGATCGTACCACCATATTCATAGATTTTGCTTGCCGTCGTCAAAGAGACCTTCGCTGGTTTCGCAACCGTCACCGTCACACTATCATTACCAGCTTGAATACAAGCGGAATTAGAAGTAGCCACCCAATAAGTCGTCGTCGTATCAGGAGCGACTATACGAACGGAATCCTTCGTCTTCATACCATCCCACCAGATGAACATCGGAGTTTCCACACCAGCCTTCGATTGAGCCGTAAGGATAACCTTCGCAGCTCCCGTTTGACAAATGCTTTCAATGTCAGCCTTGATGGAAGCATCGACTGGTTCAATCACATTCACCGTAACTGAAGCCTCTGGGCCATGGCACCTTCCATACTTACTATCCGCATGAACCGTATATGTTGTAGAAACCTTCGGCAAAACGATTGCCTCGGAAGAAGTAAACAAGGAATCATTCCAATGGTAAGCAGAAATCTCCTTTCCGCTATTATTTACCACGGTCAGTTTCACAGAATCCTTACGAGTATAACAGATCAAAGATTCGCTTGCAAGCAAGTCGACAGCCACAGGCGTCTCAATCTTCAAACGAACAGAATCGGAAACTGCAGGACAACCGCCATTTTCGGACTCTACCGTCACACCATAGAAGATGGTATCGGCAGCAGCCACCATCACACTCTCTGTCGTACTGTCACTCCACAAATAGGAGCCAACCGTTCCTTCCTTGACGCTCAAAGCAAATGTCACATCCGAACCGACACAAGCGATTGAGTCACTTGGCTCGATAGCGATCTTAACAGGAACATCCACATAAATGGTCTTGGAAGCCTCAGAAGAGCCACACTTGCCATATTTGCTATTAGCCGTAACCGTATAAGTAGTCGTTTTTGATGGAACCACCTGCCTTACACTATCCTGAACTTTAGAATTCGTCCATACAAATACAGAATCGAAATCGGAAGCATTCGCCACATAGAGCGTAACCGTATCCTTTCCTGACTGACAGACAGCAGACTTATCAGACCGCAAATCAACCTCATTCTTACGATCCAACTTAAATCGGTAATATTCCGTCAACGTTGGACAAACAGAGTTCTGCGTTTCGATAGTCACACTATAATTTGTATCATCCGCAGTCACCGCAATCGAATTCTCCGTCGATCCGTTGCTCCATTGAACAGAAGTAGGCTTTCCAGACTCCACCTTCAACGACAAGATAGCATCCGAACCTTCACAATAAATAGAATCATCCGATTCGATATGGAACTTCACAGAACCTATTATAGTAATCGTCTTCTCGTATTTCTTCAACTCGAAGCTATCCTTCTCGATAGCCACCTTCACCGTGATCAAAGAATCGACATCAATGACAACTGAATCTTGGTTAGTTGCATCCAATCGCTCGTATTCACCCTCATTGCCCCTCTTCACATACCAATTCAGTCTGAAATTTTCTGGCAATGCAGAGATGTTCGCGCTATCCACACGAAGAGAAATCGTATTAGAAGCACAAATGCTGGATTTCCAACCCATCGGAGTCAAATCGAGAACTCGATTAATCACCATATTAGAGACAAGCCCCGTCGAACAAGAGATTTTCCTATTGGAAGCCAAAGCCAAGGCATCAGAAGATGTCGTAGCAGAAACTACACGGAAATAGGTCTCCTTACTTGACAAGACGGAAGAAGGCAAAATAATACTCTTCTCTTGCGTAGGACCATAAGCGTTCACCCATGTCGTAGAATCTACGGAGCTTTGGTATACATAGTAACGATCAAATTGGTCGCCGCCAGAAACCGAGAGAGAAATGCTGTCCGAACCGAGGATAGACTCTACCTTATCTCCATCAAGCCTCAACTGCAATTTCGAATCGAGAGCGTCGCCAACATACATCTTGAGAGAAGTAGATACGTTGCTTCCGTCCTTGCTCTTAGCCGTCACCGTGAAATATCCCTTCTCACCGATGTTGTTTACGATCAACTTGCCATCAGAGAAGACACGAGCCAAAACTTCGTTATCCACGCTCCAATCCACCACTTTCAACGTAGCAGAGGAAGGCGTAATCGTCAAAGGCAAGCTAATTGTATCATTGAAATTAACCATCTGACAAGTTGCAATATTCATGTTCTTTATCAGAACAGGGTCTGGCACATAGATGAACACCGTACGTTTTCTATCCACCTCCACAGTTCCTGAAATCTGAGCATAATCCAAATAGTAGGAGTAGTCAGCCGGTTCACACTGCGTATAAACCGCACCATCCTCATCCGTCAACTGAAGCGTATAGAACTCGCCCTCCTTCTTAATCTCAAGAGAAACGCCAACGACAGGCTGTTTCGAAGACTCGTAAAGCACATAGTAAGTGACATCCACCAATTCCATACCCGAACGGATTTCATACTCCAAGTCATAATCCGTCACGACAAAATCACGCACAATGTCAAGTATACGAATTTGGTAACGGCCAGGGAGAAGGTGATCCAACACGACACCCTCCGTGTTCGTCTTTAGCTGTTCATGCGAATTGAAATCGTAATTCAAATTAGTGTTCAATGTTCCATCCGCATTATACTTATATATATCGGCGTTCACACCCTTCACCAAAGCGCCCAAACCATCCTTAATCGTGAAAGAGACCGTCCTCTTCACCGGAATCACCACATACATGGTCGTATCCTTGCTACCAGGACCATTCACATTAAAGTTGAACGTAAAGACCGCATCCGTATAATTATAGTCATTCATCTTATAAGAGAAATAGTAAGGGCCCACCTCACAAGGGACAGAATCATTAAAGACCCAAGCCTCACCTGTGCCATCCAAATCCTCATAATAATCCGGAATCAAACGAGCATACAATACTTGATTCTCCTTTTTATAGAAATCCAAATTGGAGATTTGAGGATAAACAATCTTACCATCATGCAAGAACTTAACCTTCACGTTTTGGACAATATCCTTCAAATCGAAATAGAGTGTCGTATCTTGTGTCAAATCGAACTCCTGCACTTGATTGGAAACCCCCACTCTATAGTGTCCATCAAAGAAGAGCGAATCAGCGACACCCTCCTCGTTCGTCCAGATTTTAGAGAAACCGCCCTCTTCATCAGAGAACAATACATAAAGATTAGGCATCACATTGTGATCCAGATCCAACACCTTCACAGTCACCTTATGGGATGGTTTCAAACGGATATCGACATACATCACACTATCCTTACGATCCACCACAAATTTGCCACGATAGGTCTGATTGTAATTTTTCTCATTGATAATGAAGTCGTAATAATATTCTCCTGGGATACAACTCAGATATATGTCATCATAGATATAGAAAGAGCCATCCTTCTGAGGATAGAGATTCTGATATCTACCACAATAGTTCCAATTGTCCCTACAGGTATAAATAGAGGCAACCGACACTGGGTTAAACTTTTCCTCCCCACAATAGAAATTAAAATATACCTTCGTATAGTGATCTTCATCCAAATAATAATAGATGGTCGTATCACCCTCCGTCACATAGACATTCTTCAACGTATCATTAGCAATTACTATGTTGCAATACTCCTCCGGATAGATATAGACATTAGACTCACCTGTAGAATCCGTCCACTCATAACCAGAGAAATGAGGATAGGTAAAAGTGACGATTTCCGGCATTGGCGTCACGCTATCCTTTGCAGAAAGGACAAACAATTGGATTTTAAACATCTGAACCGAATCCAAAGGAGGAAAATCAGGAATGGTGTCATGTCCGCCACCGCCGCCACCTCCTCCTTGCGACTTATTTGGAATAACAACATAGACATAGTTTGTAGCCAAATCATCCGTTTTAGAGACCTCGAAAGTATCCGACAAAGTGCCGTAGTCTTTAGTCTCTACCGAATACGTAAAGGAATTCTCCGCGCAAGAGATGTACTCCTCCGTTATCTTCGTCAAATAGAACTGATCACTCAAAGAGTGGCTGTAAGGATCGACGCTACCATAGAGTTTCGTATACTTGCCGTCAGCACCGCGCGCATAGACTTTGAAAGCCTTACAATGCACCTCGATATCAGTCGAATCCTCCCTAATGAAGCGGAAATAGGTGTTATGGGTAACGACACCACTTTGAGCATCAAAACTCATCGTCTTATTTTCGTCGTTCAAGACAAAAGACTCGATAACACCACCTACGTTGTAGTGATACTTTCCTTCCGGCAAAACGAACTTAATCGTACCATCCGACTTGGAATAACGCTTGTCGAACTGGTAATCCTCCTGCCCGTCGTCAAACTCCTTGAACAACAGAAGGCCACGGCCTTGCTGCGGAGTACCCGCGCTATCTGCGAAAGTAACCAGCAAAGTACGATAATCCAAATCGATCCAAGTATAAAGACCGTTAGTCACATGAATCGAACCTTGCCCGTAATCTCCATACTCGAGATTATAGGTATAGTCACCAGCAGGGATGGTAGTACAAACTACACGTCCATTATCATCTGTCGACAAGACAAATGTTGTATCCTCTCCCGAAACAGTCTTACCACTGATATTGATCGGAAATTTTTGAATAGGTGCATTGTCCGGATCGGACAACTCAAAAATCAACACACCTTGAGAAAACATTAGTCCAGCACTTGCAAACATCCATAATATCACAAATGCAAAACTTTTAATAAGTAATTTCATTTTGTTTGAATTTCGTTTTGTCTGCAAAAATAAAAAAATATCTAAAACTGAACAAATTATAGACAAAAATCAAGTTATTCAAAGTTTTTTTCTCGGGAGACTTCTTCCCTTTTCCTCCCCAAAAATCACGCTATTTGCTCGAATGGATTACCCGCATAAAAACCGCATCACAAAATTTTTTGTTGAAAAAAGATAGATTTTCATATCTGTTTTCCAATTGAAACATTATTTTTGTAAAACAAAGACCTGAGATCGGTTTTCTTTATAGATAAAAGGGATTAAAACCTTTCTACTTTTTTAATTTATATTTTTTATACATTATGAAAAATAAATGGTTATTAGTATTGACTGTAATAGGGTTTTATGATGTCGCTTGGTCTGAGCCATCATTAGTAACAGTCGAGTTAAAAAACGATGAGAAAAAGACTTTCGTTTTGGCGGAATCTCCAGTATTCCAATACAGAAACGATAGTTTAGTGGTAAACGGGAACGCTTCGACCTCCTATCTTTTCGATGAGGTCAGGAAGTACTACTTCTCTGGAGGAAATGCTGGGATTCCCAACATTGAATCGAATGAAGTACGCATCACCTATGTAGACAACCAACACGTCCAAGTCGAAGGCTTGAAAGAGAACTCTCGCGTGGGAATATTTTCCCTATTAGGACAATCTTTCGACCAAAAGGTTTCCAAAAACGGAGAGAGCCTTCAATTCACGATCCCCGATGCGAAAGGCGTCTACATTCTGAGAATCAACGAACAATCCATTAAACTAATTAAAGAATAAGCAAGCCATGAAGAACTATATACTTTCAGGCATGATGGCCTTGGCTTCTATCGCCTCCGCCTCTGCCACTCAAATTATGATTGTCGAAGAGAAAGCAAATGTGGATGGTATCATCAAAATCCACACGTATGAAGTTGCTCAAATCGACTCTGTCATCCACGAAGATGTCGACTCCGTAAAATATGTAAACATCTTAATGAAAGGTGCTTACAACAGAGAGAGACACACAGCCGACCAGTTGAACAAGATTTACTTCGCGTCTTCGCCAGATCAACCTATCATCAACGGCCAAGTGGTCTCCTCCAGCAATTGCAAGACCAACTCAAACGACTTAGGCAACAGCAATTATATCGCCACCAAGAATGACACCATTGCCACCTACCAATACGACACGTTAAAAAACACTCTAAAACTAAAATTCATCTCCGTAATGGGCGACTGTTGTGGCGAAGGCTGGTTCATGAACACAGCTACTACCGGTGATAGCATCTTCATAACGCCTATGCAATTAGGGGAACAGAGCTGTAATTGTGTTTGTAGGTTTGACTTGACCACTGAGTTGACAAACATAAAGCCTCAACTTTATCATTTCGTCGAAAGGGACAACAGATTTGACATTGACTTGTCCAAAAGTAAAGAGGGGGTTATCCTCGACCGACCAAAGGTATCTGATATAAGCAATAGTCCTTGCAAGAATGATCAACTCGAAGAATCAGCTATTGACGGTCTTTTGTTCAAGAAAGTCAAAGATGGCGACACTTTGGCAGCCTACCAATTCGACATTGAAAAAGGAACAGGCGTCATCGTATTATACAACCTACCTTATAACTGCTGCGTTAAACTAGATTCCGAAATAGATCTAATAAAAGACACAGTTCGCATCAACCTAATCGAAGATCTCAACGCTCCACAATGTGATTGCTTCTGCACATTCGACATCACCACCCAAGTGGAGAACCTAAAAAAGAATCGTTATATCTTCGTCGTGAACGGATTGGAGTTTGAAGTTGACCTACGGTTGCGGAATATAGGAATTTTAGAAGGGGTTGTCCTTGCTGGCACTAGAGGAATGTTCAGCCAAAACAGTCCTTGCAAAAACGAGTTGCTCGACAACAACAAAGGAATAGATGAAGAGAAGGAAGTTGAGGTTCCATCCCGTATAGCACCAAGACACGAGAACACGGACACCTTAGTTTCTTACAACCTCAACGCCATGACAGGGGAAGGCATTATCGTCTCCCATAACCTAATGCTTAACTGCTGTTCGCAGAAAGGTTCAACGGTGACAGTAAAGAACGATACCATCTCTATCGTAGCGACAGAAATGGCAGAGGATGGCATGTGGTGCAAATGTACCTGCTCCTACGACATCAGCAGCAAGTTGATAGATTTGAGGGCTCAGAAGTACCATTTCATCGTGGACGGAACAGAGTTTGACGTAGACTTGTCCCAAGACAGCATCCTCTCCGGCATCATCCCCAACGGACCAAGAGGCATGTTTGTCAAGAACAGCCCCTGCAAAAACGAGGAAAGAGCAGTTTATGACCCATCAGATAGCACAGAAGTTCCTGGCAACAAAATAGTTAGATTCATCACCGAAGGAGATACGATTGCCTCCTACCAATACGACCCAACAACAAAAGAGTGCATCATCACCTCTTTTAACTTGTTGCTGAATTGTTGCTCCGTGAAGGGCTCTGAGGTTACCATAAACGGAGATTCCATCACCATAAAGACGACAGAAAGCGGTGACGAATGGTGTGGATGCGAGTGTACGTTCGACATCATTACCAAGGTGATCAATCTAGAACCTCAGAAATACCACTTCAACGTGAACGGGAAAGAGTTTGATGTAAACTTTGCAGAGAAGGAGAATGACGTAATTATATTCTCTCAAAAGGATGCCAAATTTCCAGATCCAGTAAAGTATACGGACAAAGAATAAGGCAATATTCTTCCAAGTTAATCCCCCTACTGTTTCAGTCAGGGGGATTTTTTATGCGCGTTCCTCATCATCCAAACTAAAACCAAGATGACCCAAAAGTAAAATTCAGTCCGCATGGAGAATGTGCGGAGACATGCCTCCTAGTCTATTTCACCATCGAGATCTGGAGTCTTTATCCTTATCGAAAATAACATACCCTACCTTCCCTCGTTTGCCAAAGAGTACGTCAGCCTCTATATGAAAAGAGTCTTTCTCAAGAGCCTTTATAAGAAACGTGTCATTCTTAAAAAAGAGGGAATCACCCCGCCTTACATAGCGGAAAGTATCTTTCAATTCACCATTATAGCCCAAATGTGTAATACGGCACTCTACTAAACTATCACTCCGAAAAACATACGCATCTCCACCCCGCCAAGCATCCATATCAGGCAAATAAGTAACCATCCGCACATACGGGTTATAGGAATTGACACGATAGTCGCAGATCTTTATGGGTAAGAAATGTAGCAGGCAAAGCAATGCAAAGGGAGGCACCAAGATTTTCTCCCACAAATCCAACTTCTTCCTTCGGACCAACATATAAATAAAATGGAAGACCAAGCCCACCGAAACGAGGAGCAAAGGCAAGGTCATCTTAATCAACAAAGCATAGGCCCAGCTATCGCCATGCACATAGAGTTCACCCATAATGGCCATAGAGACCAACAAAATCAATGGTCCGAAAAAACGCCAAATGACCTTCATTTTTTATCAGATTCCATAATCACCAATCACAATCTTTCTCCAAATTGCATTCATTATCTCACCACCACTTTACAGAAAGCCACCTTTCCGTCGTTGACAGTCAGCATAATCACATACTCACCAGGCCAAAGTCGCATCGTGTTTTTCTCCTGTACCGTATCGACGACTCGCATCACCGTTCCATCGGTTCGATAAATCACAAGCCGCGCACGATCCATCTCATCTGGTGCCACGCCCGAAACCGTCAATACGAAATCAGAGGCCCTATTCACCAAGGCTGGAGTTGCCGTCAACGCATAAGCGGCCTTCTCCTCTCCAAAAATGACAGGCTCGATAAAATAGCTCTTGCCGTATTTGTCGTTCACATAGACCATATACTCGCCATCCAAGAGGGTCAAATCGTTGTAGTGCTGAAGCGTCGCATTGTCCAACACCTGACGGTCCTTGTACCATTGGAAAGTCTCGAACAAGCCCTCCCCGTTCCGGCAGATGACGACATCGTTCCAAACCTTCACATAGTAGCTATTCTCCTTGATGTCAGGCAACATCACGTTGAAGACGAACTCTGCCTCTGCCTTCCCTTCTTGAGCGTCGGACATCGACATCGTAGCTACATAAGAGCCCGGTTCCATATCGGATGGACAATCCAAGAGAACCGTGCTATCGTTCTCCACAGCACCAACACAGACCAACTTGTCTCCATAACGTATCTCATACTTGGAGCCAACACCACCCGACAAGTCATAGCCTACCATCACCTGACCGCCAGGAAGAACCAATATCAAATCGTCGTCAACCGTCAAATGGAGTTCCCTAAACTTATGGACAATGAGGTTATAATTCACGATGCTATCACAGCCAAAGATTGTCTGCAAGGTATCGCTCCATGTAGCATCATCGGTGTAAACCATGCCTTTCCAAGAAAACTGCTCGTCAGCAACAATGGAAGAATCCTTGACAACACCGTGATGAACAATCAAATGATAATTGACCACACTATCGCAACCCGTAGAAGCAATCAACGTATCGCTAAACACTGCGCTCTCTCGATAAATAGTTCCATGGAACGAGAGGATTTCGCAAGCAGAGAGGAACGAGTCCTTCTCCACTGAATGCGACAACTTTAGGTGATAAGTGATGACTACCGAATCGCTTAGCAACGTATCCTTCCACTCCGTATCTGCCTTCAAGAGGCGACCGTCTACAAAGAAGGAATCACAAGCCGAAATCACGGAATCAAGCAAAGTATAATTCTCCTCAGGGTTCTTCCGGATAACGAGGTTGTACCTTACGATGCTGTCACATCCAGAAACGCTCTGCAACGTATCGTTCCACGAAGCATCTTCCGTGTAAGTCTCCTCTTTCCAAGCAAACTGCTCCTCCGCAAAGATTGTAGTATCCTTAACGACACCGTGGAGAATCGTCAAATGGTAGTTGACCACGCTATCGCAACCCGTGGTTGAAATCAACGTATCGCTCCACAAAGTACTCTCACGATAGGTCTCGCCATTGAGCGTAATGGACTCACAAGCAGAGAGGAACGAATCACGCTCTACCGAATGCGACAACTTCAAATGATAGGTGATGACCAACGAATCGCTTACCACCGTATCCCTCCACTGCATATCTTCCCTTAAGAGGCGACCGTCTACAAAGAAGGAATCACAAGCTGAAATCACAGAATCAAGCAAGGTAAAATCTTCTCCACGAAAATCATAACAAGCTGTATAATAATACATTCCAGATTCTCCAAGAACAGTTAGTTCCTTGTTCCAGCCCACGAAGACAGAATTAGCTCCGTAGGTTGGTGTGTCCCCCTTATACTCCGCCACCACATCGCAAGGAATGGTGTCTCGATACAACTCCGTGCTATCCGGATTCAGGAAGATGACAATAGGAGAACTGATGATTTCAAAGTTCTTTGGCACTTCAGAAACTCCATGCTTATCATATTTGCTTCCGCATGGGAAGACGAAGACTCCCTCATAGTTAATACCATCTACCCAGTTTGTTGTTGCACCGAAATCATTATCCAAAGACAAAACACCCACTTTGATGCTATCCAAGAGACGAACGTTCGTAAACATCTCCTCATAACAACCTTCCACCAACTCCGTAGCCGGCAATTCAACAGTCCCCGCCGTAGAAGCACCACCATCTTTGAACATTCCAGCATAACAATAGTCAAACAACTCCGTAGCCGGCAATTCTGGGATTTCGCCCAACAAAGTTTCTGAGAACATATAGGCATAACATCTACTTGCCAACGTTGTGGCAGGTAGCTTAGGTGTTTTCCAAAAATGATCACATTTGAAAAACATCTTCTCATAACAAGAAGGAGCCAATTCAGTAGCCGGCAGTTCAGGAATTTCAAGTAACGACGGACACTCCTCAAACATTCCTTCATAACAAGATTTTGCCAACTCTTTCGCAGGCAATTCGGATGCCTTTTGCAACTTTACACAGTGAAAGAACATGCGTCGATAACAAGCCTCTTCCATCTTGGTCGCCGGCAAATCAGACATTTTCGTCAAACTATCACATAAGAAGAACATTCCTTCGTAACAAGATTTTGCCAACTCTGTCGCAGGCAACAAAGGTGTTTCTTTAAGTCTATTACATGCAAAAAACATTTGATAATAACACTCTTCCGCCAACGTAGTAGCTGGTAATTTTGGTGCTTCTTTCAATTTATGACAAGTAAAGAACATACATTTATAACACCTATCAGCCAATGTCGTAGCAGGCAATTCAGGAGCATGTTCCAAACTATCACAAGAAACAAACATGTATTCATAACAAGATTTCTTCAACTTCGTCGCCGTTAATTCAGGGGCAGACACAAGAGCATTTGAACCTTGAAACAATCTATAAAAGCAGTAATCATTCGGTATCTCTGTAACCTCACCCTTTCCATCAATCAAACTCATCAAACTGCCGGATGCAGCCACACGTCCGGATAGGCTAATCAATGTAAAATTCTCTGGGTCTTGCGAGAATCCATTCGGATTATTTCCTCTGAGGTAAACCTTATCCCCCTTATATTTTAATATGATACCTGATTCAAGTGGGGTTTCCCATGTCTTTCCGCCATCCATAGAATATTGCAAATCCGGGTTGTTCTGTCCCATAGTATAAAAATCGACAACAGACCACGCTTCCTCTGCCGTAAAACAGAGCCAATTACCTTGTTCTGGAGCCTCCTTCTCTTTATATACTGCCATATAATAGTAGACATCCGGCTTCTCGTGTATTTGCAATTCGGGTTCCCAACCGACGAATTCATAGTCATCGCCATAGGTTGGTGTCTCACCCCTATACTCCGCCACCACATCACAACCGATGGTATCACGATACAACTCCGTGCTGTCCGGATTCAAGAAAATGACGATTGGAGAAGCTTCTATCGTAAAGTTGTAGGGCACCTCAGACACACCATGCTTGTCATATTTACTTCCGCATGGGAAGACAAAGAGACCATCTTCGTTGACACCCCTCACCCAATCGGTGGTCGCATCCTTATCATTGTCCAAAGACATAACTCCCACTTTAATGTAGGTCAAGTCGGAACAATCTTGGAACATTCCAT